>NZ_JAVVLT010000096.1:0-132270 GCF_036224885.1 Marinobacter sp. OP 3.4 | reverse complement strand
AGCCCTGATGCTGGTTGGTGTCGGGGCTTTTTAGTTTCTGAGTGTTGCGTTATCTCGAAAGATTGGGAGAGCTGACGGGAAAGACCTTTCAGGACCGTCGAGCGCCAGGAATTGCCGGCCCGCACAGACTATCCCCCTCTCCCCAACGAGGGAGAGGGTTGGGAGAGGGGGAGCGCCCGCAGGGCGCCCTGGGCTTTTGGGAGGCCTCAGGCCCTGCACGCAGGGCGACGATGCCCCGGCCCTGCGCGAGACGCTCCGGGCGTCCTTACCCTGAGCGAGCGGTGCTCGCTCTGCCTGCGGCACCGGGACGGACACTATCGTAGGTCATCGTCAGGCTCTTAATCCCATAAAAAAACCCCGGCAGCATTGCTGTCGGGGTTTTGGGATTAAGAGCCTGACGATGACCTACTCTCGCATGGGCAACGCCACACTACCATCGGCGCTGGTCTGTTTCACTGCTGAGTTCGGGATGGGATCAGGTGGTTCCAGACCGCTATGGTCGTCAGGCAAAACGGTTGATCACTGGGTGGATGAGATTGGCGATAGCGATCGTCTGTCGCGTTATCCGCAATTGTCTTGGGTGTTATATAGTCAAGCCGCACGAGCAATTAGTACCGGTTAGCTCAACGCCTCGCAGCGCTTACACACCCGGCCTATCAACGTCCTGGTCTTGAACGGCTCTTCAGGGGCCTCGAGGGCCCGGGGAGATCTCATCTTGGAAGGGGCTTCCCGCTTAGATGCCTTCAGCGGTTATCCCGTCCGAACATAGCTACCGGGCAGTGCCACTGGCGTGACAACCCGAACACCAGAGGTTCGTCCACTCCGGTCCTCTCGTACTAGGAGCAGCTTTCCTCAAATCTCCAACGTCCACGGCAGATAGGGACCGAACTGTCTCACGACGTTCTAAACCCAGCTCGCGTACCACTTTAAATGGCGAACAGCCATACCCTTGGGACCGGCTTCAGCCCCAGGATGTGATGAGCCGACATCGAGGTGCCAAACACCGCCGTCGATGTGAACTCTTGGGCGGTATCAGCCTGTTATCCCCGGAGTACCTTTTATCCGTTGAGCGATGGCCCTTCCATACAGAACCACCGGATCACTATGACCTACTTTCGTACCTGCTCGACGTGTCTGTCTCGCAGTTAAGCGGGCTTGTGCCATTACACTAACCGCATGATGTCCGACCATGCTTAGCCCACCTTTGTGCTCCTCCGTTACGCTTTGGGAGGAGACCGCCCCAGTCAAACTACCCACCACACAGTGTCCTTAACCCCGATCAGGGGTCGAAGTTAGAACCTCAAACATGTCAGGCTGGTATTTCAAGGGTGGCTCCACCGGAACTGGCGTCCCGGTTTCAAAGCCTCCCAGCTATCCTACACAAACATGCTCAAAGTTCACTGTGAAGCTATAGTAAAGGTTCACGGGGTCTTTCCGTCTAGCCGCGGATACACCGCATCTTCACGGCGATTTCAATTTCACTGAGTCTCGGGTAGAGACAGCGCCCCCATCGTTACGCCATTCGTGCAGGTCGGAACTTACCCGACAAGGAATTTCGCTACCTTAGGACCGTTATAGTTACGGCCGCCGTTTACCGGGGCTTCGATCAAGAGCTTCGTCCGAGGACTAACCCCATCAATTAACCTTCCGGCACCGGGCAGGCGTCACACCGTATACGTCCACTTTCGTGTTAGCACAGTGCTGTGTTTTTAATAAACAGTCGCAGGGGCCTGGTATCTTCGACCGGTTTCCGCTCCACCCGCAGGGGTCTCACGTACATACCGGCGTGCCTTCTCCCGAAGTTACGGCACCATTTTGCCTAGTTCCTTTACCCGAGTTCTCTCAAGCGCCTTGGGATTCTCACCCTGACCACCTGTGTCGGTTTGGGGTACGGGCTCGAGTAGCCTGAAGCTTAGAAGATTTTCCTGGAAGCCTGGCATCAATGACTTCCCGCCCTAAAGGGCAGTCGTCGTCACGTCTCGGAATTGAGGACCCGGATTTGCCTAAGTCCCCTTCCTACACGCTTAAACCGGGACAACCGTCGCCCGGCTCACCTAGCCTTCTCCGTCTCTCCATCGCAGCTACCCAAGGTACGGGAATATTAACCCGTTTCCCATCGACTACACCTTTCGGTCTCGCCTTAGGGGCCGACTCACCCTGCGCCGATTAGCGTTGCGCAGGAACCCTTGGTCTTCCGGCGTGGGGGTTTTTCACCCCCATTATCGTTACTCATGTCAGCATTCGCACTTCTGATACCTCCAGCAGACTTCTCAATCCACCTTCGCAGGCTTACAGAACGCTCCCCTACCCCGCATCTTGCGATGCAGCCGCAGCTTCGGTGACCAGTTTGAGCCCCGTTACATCTTCCGCGCAGGCCGACTCGACTAGTGAGCTATTACGCTTTCTTTAAAGGATGGCTGCTTCTAAGCCAACCTCCTAGCTGTCTGAGCCTTCCCACATCGTTTCCCACTTAACTGGTACTTGGGGACCTTAGCTGGCGGTCTGGGTTGTTTCCCTCTTCACGACGGACGTTAGCACCCGCCGTGTGTCTCCCGGATAGTACTCACTGGTATTCGGAGTTTGCATCGGGTTGGTAAGTCGGGATGACCCCCTAGCCGAAACAGTGCTCTACCCCCAGTGGTATTCGTCCGAGGCGCTACCTAAATAGCTTTCGGGGAGAACCAGCTATCTCCGGGCTTGATTAGCCTTTCACTCCGATCCACAAGTCATCCCCTGGCTTTTCAACGACAGTGGGTTCGGGCCTCCAGTGCCTGTTACGGCACCTTCACCCTGCTCATGGATAGATCGCCCGGTTTCGGGTCTATGCCCAGCGACTAAATCGCCCTATTCAGACTCGGTTTCCCTACGGCTCCCCTACACGGTTAACCTCGCCACTGAACATAAGTCGCTGACCCATTATACAAAAGGTACGCCGTCACCCCACGAAGGGGCTCCGACTGCTTGTACGCATACGGTTTCAGGGTCTGTTTCACTCCCCTCACAGGGGTTCTTTTCGCCTTTCCCTCACGGTACTGGTTCACTATCGGTCAGTCAGGAGTATTTAGCCTTGGAGGATGGTCCCCCCATGTTCAGACAGGATTACACGTGACCCGTCCTACTCGATTTCACTGAACTCAGGTTTCGGATACGGGGCTATCACCCACTATGGCGGTCCTTTCCAGAACCTTCTCCTACCAGTCGTCCAGCTTAAGGGCTGGTCCCCGTTCGCTCGCCGCTACTAAGGGAATCTCGGTTGATTTCTTTTCCTCGGGGTACTTAGATGTTTCAGTTCCCCCGGTTCGCCTCACACCCCTATGGATTCAGGATGTGATACCGACCCGAAAGTCGGTGGGTTTCCCCATTCAGAGATGCCCGGATCACAGCTTGTTTGCCAGCTCCCCGAGCCTTATCGCAGGCTTCCACGTCTTTCATCGCCTCTGACTGCCAAGGCATCCACCGTATGCGCTTAGTTGCTTGACTATATAACCCCAAGACAACTGACCTGTGCCTCATCAACCACTCAAGCTCATCGTTCACCAAAGTGACCGACAACCTCTCGTGTTTAACGAGATTCAGAGACAGTCGACTGAAGCTATAAACAACCACTTCAACGACACACCGGATAACGCTTGATCGTTATCGCTGAGATTGATCCTGAACTAGAAGAATCAATCTCGTGTTTCAATCTCATCCGAATTGTTAAAGAGCAATTCTGACCCAGTGATCAGAAAGAAGGGCTTCGATGGTCATCAACTCGAAACACTTGTTTCTGCACACTGACTTGCGTCAGGTATTCAGGGATCGTCGACCAGGTTTTGGTGGAGCCAGGCGGGATCGAACCGCCGACCTCCTGCGTGCAAGGCAGGCGCTCTCCCAGCTGAGCTATGGCCCCTAATAGAAACCACTCACCAAGCCGGCAAACCGTGTTCACTCGCCGTACTCGGAGAATTGATCAGATCTAGGCGCTTTCAAGTGTAGCGTACGAACAGTACGTGAGCTTGGAAGCAACGACGAGCTGGTCAATTCTGGTGGGTCTGGGTGGACTTGAACCACCGACCTCACCCTTATCAGGGGTGCGCTCTAACCACCTGAGCTACAGACCCAATTATCGCAGCATCTTGTTGCGCCTGGACTGCGTTGCAGCTCTCGCTCAGTCGGTCACGTACTTATGTACGCTCCCTCCTTCACTCAATCTGCGCCTTGCCAGCCACAACAATCTACAGCGCTAATCCCTGCCTCCTTCAACCTCAAGAAGCCTAAAGCCTCTCAACGAGAAAGATCGCAGACATCGGGCCTGCAAAGACCCTTTTGCTCTCTTCACGTCAACCAAGTAATTCGTGTGGACTCTGACCGAAACCCCCAGCGTTCGTTAAGGAGGTGATCCAGCCGCAGGTTCCCCTACGGCTACCTTGTTACGACTTCACCCCAGTCATGAACCACACCGTGGTGATCGTCCTCCCGAAGGTTAGACTAACCACTTCTGGTGCAATCCACTCCCATGGTGTGACGGGCGGTGTGTACAAGGCCCGGGAACGTATTCACCGCGACATTCTGATTCGCGATTACTAGCGATTCCGACTTCACGCAGTCGAGTTGCAGACTGCGATCCGGACTACGACGCGTTTTATGAGATTAGCTCACCCTCGCGGGGTTGCAGCCCTCTGTGCGCGCCATTGTAGCACGTGTGTAGCCCTGGCCGTAAGGGCCATGATGACCTGACGTCATCCCCACCTTCCTCCGGTTTGTCACCGGCAGTCTCCCTAGAGTTCCCACCCGAAGTGCTGGCAACTAGGGATAAGGGTTGCGCTCGTTACGGGACTTAACCCAACATCTCACGACACGAGCTGACGACGGCCATGCAGCACCTGTGTTTGGGTTCCCGAAGGCACCAATCCATCTCTGGAAAGTTCCCAACATGTCAAGGCCAGGTAAGGTTCTTCGCGTTGCGTCGAATTAAACCACATGCTCCACCGCTTGTGCGGGCCCCCGTCAATTCATTTGAGTTTTAACCTTGCGGCCGTACTCCCCAGGCGGTCTACTTAGTGCGTTAACTGCGCCACTAAGACTTCAAGAGTCCCAACGGCTAGTAGACATCGTTTACGGCGTGGACTACCAGGGTATCTAATCCTGTTTGCTCCCCACGCTTTCGCACCTCAGCGTCAGTATTGGTCCAGGTAGCCGCCTTCGCCACTGGTGTTCCTTCCTATATCTACGCATTTCACCGCTACACAGGAAATTCCACTACCCTCTACCATACTCTAGCCTGACAGTTCGGAATGCCGTTCCCAGGTTAAGCCCAGGGCTTTCACATCCCGCTTATCAAACCGCCTACGCGCGCTTTACGCCCAGTAATTCCGATTAACGCTTGCACCCTCCGTATTACCGCGGCTGCTGGCACGGAGTTAGCCGGTGCTTCTTCTGCAAGTAACGTCAAGCATGTTGGGTATTCACCAACACGTTTTCCTCCTTGCTGAAAGTGCTTTACAACCCGAAAGCCTTCTTCACACACGCGGCATGGCTGGATCAGGGTTGCCCCCATTGTCCAATATTCCCCACTGCTGCCTCCCGTAGGAGTTCGGGCCGTGTCTCAGTCCCGATGTGGCTGATCATCCTCTCAGACCAGCTACGGATCGTCGCCTTGGTAGGCCGTTACCCCACCAACTAGCTAATCCGACATAGGCACATCCAATAGCGCAAGGTCCGAAGATCCCCTGCTTTCCCCCAAAGGGCGTATGCGGTATTAATCCGGGTTTCCCCGGGCTATCCCCCACTACTGGGCAGTTTCCTATGCATTACTCACCCGTCCGCCGCTCGACAGCGGGGAGCAAGCTCCCCCTGTTTCCGCTCGACTTGCATGTGTTAGGCCTGCCGCCAGCGTTCAATCTGAGCCATGATCAAACTCTTCAGTTTAAATCATACAAGATCCGAAGATCTCTAATCTTGCTCAAGACAAAACTCATTCTCGACGAGTCGCTTGCCTCGATATCTGTTGCCAGATAGTCTCGGCCAGCGCCCACACGAATTACTTGGTCAACTTGTTAAAGAGCGTTGAGCAGATGCTCAATCAAGGCCGCGTATTCTACATCAGATCGCCACCTTGTCAACGATTATTTCGAGGTTTTTATCGCCGCCTCCGAAGAAGCCTCAAACCGTAAAAACCCAAACCAAACAACCGCTTACTTCGCCTTCCCAATCCGGCCTCGCTGGCCGTGTCCGTCGAAGTGGGGCGCATTCTACAGCCTCACCGTTTTCTGTCAACGGACTTTCAGAAAAAAGTTTCGTTTTCGTTAAAATCGATCAATCGACGATCAGAATACGGGCAATTTTCTTCTTGCCCGCCTGAATCACCACATCCTCGCCTTTCGCGAAACGACGGCCACTATCCTCAAGCTGCTCTCCATTGATGTAGACAGCACCCCGTCCGAGCACATCCCGGGCTGCGGCACCATTCTTCACCAACCCGGCAAGACGCAACACCGCAGAAATAGGGAGATCTTCCTGTCCTTCAAGAGGCACTTCCACTTCGGGCACGTTCTCCGGGATCGCGCCGAGCGCCACACGGTTGCCTGCGGACTTGTGGGCATTGGCGGCGGCCTCCTCATCATGGAAGCGGGTGATAATTTCCTCCGCCAGGATCTTCTTGTAGTCCTGCGGATTCGCTCCACCGTCCACAGCCTTGCGGTATTCATCGACCTCCGCCAGCGGACGGAAGCTGAGCAGCTCGAAGTAGCGCCACAAGAGCTGGTCCGGCATGGACAGCAGCTTGGTGTACATTTCGCCGGGTGAATCGCTGACCCCCACGTAGTTGCCCAGGGACTTGGACATCTTCTGGACGCCATCCAGCCCCTCAAGGATAGGCATGGTGAGGACGACCTGAGGGTCCTGGCCATAATGCTTCTGCAGGATGCGCCCCATCAACAGGTTGAATTTCTGGTCGGTACCGCCCAGCTCCACGTCGGCCTCCAGGGCCACCGAGTCATAGCCCTGGACCAGCGGGTAAAGGAACTCATGGATGGCGATGGACTGCTCGGCACGGTAACGCTTGTCGAAATCATCCCGTTCCAGCATTCGGGCCACGGTGTACTGACCCGCGAGACGGATCATGTCAGCCGCAGTCATCTTGTTCATCCACTCGGAGTTGAACACCACCGTGGTCTTTTCCGGGTCCAGGATACGGAAGACCTGCTCTTTATAGGTAATGGCGTTCTGCCGGACCTGCTCCTCGGTCAGCGGTGGGCGCGTGGCACTCTTGCCGGTGGGATCACCAATCATGCCGGTGAAGTCACCGATCAGGAAGATTACCTCGTGCCCCAGGTCCTGGAACTGACGGAGCTTATTGATCAACACCGTGTGCCCCAGGTGGAGATCCGGCGCGGTGGGATCAAAGCCCGCTTTGATCTTCAGCGGCCGCCCTTCACGGAGCTTTTCCACCAGGGACTCCTCCGGAATCAGCTCGTCCACCCCACGCTTGATGACCGCCAGCGCTTCTTCAACAGATGCCATAAACCTTGAACCCCATCGCAAAATAAGGCGGGCCCGTTACAGACCTCAACAAAAGTAAAGCTGAGCGTAACGGCAAACCCTGATACATTTGGACCTTTACCGGCTTCCCGGCTGTATAAATTCAGGCCGGGGATTATATCAGCCGAATCAGGAAAATCTGCCGTGATTCTTTTATTTCGGCGTTAAAGTGCGTGCTTTTTATACGAAACAGCATGTTCTATACTTGAGCCGGCACTTGAACCAGATCACACAAGCTGCGGAAGTAGCGATAAAAACAGGTTGTTGACGTGATTAAAACGTTCCCCAAGATTCATCTGATCGCCGTTGCCGGCATCAGCCTTGTCGTCGGTTCGGCCCTGGTGCTAAGCCCCAGCGCGGACGTCGAGGCAAAGCGCATGACCATCGACCTGGACCTCCACCAGGAGTCCGGAAAAGCCACCGACGTCCCCGAACAGCCCGTGGCCGACGCCAATAAGGCAGCCCCTGACGCCGCCCCGGACTCAATCCCCCGTGAGAACGGCGAAGCGCCATCAAGTCCCGACCAGGCCACGGCAGCCGCCCCCGAGCAACCCGCCCCGCCTGCGGAGCCCGCCCTTGAGTGGACCGAGATGGACGTTGAAAGCGGCGATACCCTGTCGACCCTGTTCAACGAAGCCGGCTTTAACGACGGCCTCATGCTTTCCGTCATCCATGGTGATGGTGACGCCGAGAAGCTGCAGCACCTCTATGTTGGCGAAACCCTGGCTTTCGGCACCTCTCCCGATGGCGAGCTGGAAAAAGTGCGCCTGGAGCGCAACCGGCTTGAGTCCCTGGTGATCGAGCGCACTGACGACGGCTATGCCGGTGAAATCGTCATGCGCGAGCCGGAACCCCGGGTGGCGTTTGCCTCCGGTGAAATCGAAGGCTCCCTGTATCTGGCCGGGAAGGAAGCCGGCCTGGACGATCGCATCACCATGGAGCTGGCGGGGATCTACGGCTGGGACATTGATTTTGTGTACGATGTCCGCAAGGGTGACACCTTCGAAGTGGTCTACGAGGAACTCTACCTGGACGATGAAAAGATCGACAACGGCAAGATCATTGCTGCCCGCTTTGTCAATCGCGGCCGGGAAGTCATCGCCCTTCACTATACCGACAGCAACGGCGAGAGCGACTACTACACCCCCGACGGTGACAGCATGCGCAAGGCCTTCCTGCGCACGCCCATCAACGCCCGGGTGTCCTCGCCGTTCAACCTGCAGCGCCGTCACCCGGTACTGGATGTGGTGCGCCCCCATGAGGGCACCGACTATGCCGCACCGACGGGCACTCCCATTAAGGCGGCTGGTGATGGCCGGGTGTCCTTCGCCGGCTGGAAGGGCGGCTATGGCCGCACTGTGGTACTGTCCCACGGCGACAACATCACCACCCTGTATGCCCATATGAGCAAGCTGGGCAAAGGCATCAACAGTGGCACCCGGGTCGAACAGGGCCAGACCATCGGGTATGTCGGCGCCTCCGGCATGGTGACCGGTGCTCACCTGCACTATGAATTCCGGGTCAATGGCGTTGCCAGGAACTCCCGCACCATCGACCTGCCGGAAGCCAACCCGGTACCGGAAAGCGAAATGGCCCGGTTCAAGGCCGCCACCCAGCAGCAGATTGCGCAGCTGAATACCCTCGGGGAGGGCTTCCGCCAGATTGCCATGGCAGAGGAAGCCGTCGCCGACGAAGAGCAGCAGTAGGGTAGCCCGTGCCTTTCTACATTGGCCTCATGTCTGGCACCAGCATGGACGGTATCGATGCCGCGCTGGTGGAGCTGGATGGGGCCGGTGACGCAACACTCGTAGCCACCCACACCGAGCCTTTCCCCGCCCCGCTCCATCAGTCCATTGTCAATCTCAGCCAGAACCGCGGTGCCCCCGATGACCTGGGGCACTGCGACCGGGCCGTGGGTGAACTCTTTGCCCGGGCCGCCCGCAACCTTCTGGCATCCTCGGGCCACCAGGGTCCGGTGACCGCCATAGGCAGCCACGGCCAGACCATTCGCCACCAACCGCTCGGGGATGCCCCCTTTACCCTGCAACTGGGCGACCCCAATGTGATCGCGGAGCGCACCGGCATTACCACCGTGGCGGACTTCCGCCGTCGGGACATGGCCGCCGGCGGTCAGGGGGCGCCCCTGGTGCCCGCTTTCCACCATGCCGTGTTTGGGGCTCCTGCCGAGGACCGGGTACTGGTGAATATCGGCGGCATTGCCAATCTCTCCTGGCTGCCCGCCGGTGGCGCAGCCGCCCACGCAGGCTTCGATACCGGCCCGGGCAACGGATTGATGGATGCCTGGTGCCACCGGCATACCGGCAAGGTCTATGACACGGAGGGACGATGGGCACTGACGGGACAGGTCCTGCCGGACCTGCTGGAACGCTTCATGGAAGAGCCCTACTTCAGCCTGACGCCCCCAAAGAGCACCGGCAAGGAGCTTTTCAACCTGGATTGGCTGGACATCCACCTGGGCCGGGAACCGGGATTCGCACCACAGGATGTACAACGGACCCTGCTCGAGCTGACTGCCCTCACCATTACCGGGGCGCTGCCATCACAACGCCCACTGGCGGTCTACGTCTGCGGAGGGGGCGCCCTGAATACAGCGCTGATGACGCGGCTCGGTGAGTTGCTGGCACCCGAAGGCAGGGTATACACCACAGCGGACCTGGGGATCGATCCCCAATGGGTGGAAGCAGCGGCTTTTGCCTGGCTGGCAAGACAAACCATGGAAGGGCTGGCCGGCAACGTCCCTGCCGTTACCGGGGCCAGCGGGCCGAGGGTGCTTGGCGGGATCTACCCCGCGTAGACGCTCGTCAGATGGCGAAGGAAGAGCCGCAGCCACAGGTCGATGTGGCGTTGGGATTGGTGACGACAAACTGGGAACCCTGCAGACCTTCCTGGTAATCAACGGTAGCGCCGACCAGGTACTGATAGCTCATGGGGTCGACCAGCAGGGTAACGCCGTCACGATCAACCACGGTATCGTCCTCTTCCTGGCTGTCATCGAAGGAAAAACCGTACTGGAAGCCAGAGCAACCCCCGCCGGTGACAAACACCCGCAGCTTGAGATCGGGGTTACCCTCGTCCTCAACCAGTTCCTTCACCTTGGCGACCGCGTTATCACTGAAAAACAGCGGTACTGCTACCTGTTCCTGAACTGCGCTCAATTCTGCCTCCCGACATCACGTTGATGATGCCATTATGGTATTCCCGAGTATTCCGATCAACTATGACCCTTCTGGCCCTTCCAGGCTACTCCTGCTTGCCCCCCGCGGCCTTGCGTTCATCCAGGGGGATGGCACCGGGCTCGCCGGGAGAGTCCTCCGGCAGGTCATCGCCGCCCTGCTCCACCGGTTCCGGTTTACCGGGACCCGCCAGCCGACGCGGCAGGTTAGCAGTATCCTTACTGTGGACCATATTGCCATTTACCGAAGCCCCGGCCTCCATCTCGATCAGGTTGTAGAAGACATTACCGGTAATGGCGGCCTTTTCGGCAAGTTCAAGGTGCGCCAGTGCATATACGTCGCCTTTCACCGTACCATTGATAACGATATTGGGGGCAACGATATCGCCCTCCACTTCACCGCACTCCGACAGGCGGAGCAAGGCGTTGTCCGCCTGCTCTTCCGCTACCACACTCCCCCTCACCCGACCGTCGATATGGAGGCCACCGGTGAAATGGATATCCCCCTCCACCCGGGTCTTGGCGGAAATCAGGGTATCGAAACGGCCCTGGGGACGTTTGGCTTTCTGCTTCTTGTTGCTGAACATGTTTAATTCTCCGCGAGCGGCTGCCATTCGAAGGTTCGCTCCGCCTGGGAGGCGCTGCTTCCTTCCGCCTTGGCAACCACCTGGATTTCATAGGGTTCGAAATTGTCAGGCAAGGCCAGCGTGCCCTCCACATCCTGGAAATAGCGGAAGCGGAAACGCACACCCAGATCCTCGACATCCTCTGACAGGTCCCTCAAGGGGATGACTTCCTGTTCACCTTCCAGCTCCCCTATGATATTCACTGCTACCACGCCCGAAATGTAGCTTTTGTTGTCACCTACCTGAGTCAACACCAGCTTGAAGCCGTAACGGCCCTCACCACGGACGTCCCGGAGCGTAAGCTGATCCACCTGCAGGCCTTTGCTCACCTCCGACGGTGCCATGATATTCCGATAGAAGGTCAGGTCCGCCTCCAGGGTGGCGATGGCGGACTCCAGGTCGGCAATGGTATTGCGGGCGGAATTAAGAGCCTGTTCATCGATGGCCCGGCTCCGCTCCAGGCGCACCTTCTCCTGCCGGACCTGGTCATAGTCCGCCTTGACCTCCGCCAACTCCTTGGCCAGTGACGGCCGGCTCTGGGCCACATCCTCGATCCGGTAACCGCCCTGGGACCAGCCTACGCCATACCCCACCAGGCCGCACAGGGCACAGAGAACAAGCACGCCGATCACCCGATAGGGGCGGAATGTCCGCCGCCTGGGCACAATAACAAACTCTTCCTGGGCATTCCGGGTTTCAGCCAAGGTTCCGGCCTCCGACGGCGAACGTCAGGGTCATGGCAATAGCGCCGGAGCCCGGAGGCCCGCCCGCTCATCAAGGCCGAACATGATGTTCATGTTCTGGACCGCCTGACCGGCGGCGCCCTTGACCAGGTTGTCGATGACCGAACTGACAATCACAATCGGGCTGTCCTCCTGCCGATGCAGGGACATGCGGCAGGTATTCTCACCCCGCACACTGCGGGTTTCCGGGTGACTGCCAAAGGGCATCACATCCACGAACGGCTCGTCCCGGAAGCGGTCCTCGAACAGGCCTTGCAGGCGGTCGAAGTCGGACGGATTTTCCAGCTCAGCGTAGAGCGTGGCTTCAATACCACGAATCATCGGCACCAGGTGGGGCACGAAACTGATCCCCACTTTGCCGCCAGCAGCCTGCTCCAGGCCCTGGCGGATTTCCGGCAGGTGACGGTGACCGGAGGCACCGTAGGCCTTGAAACTCTCGCCCACCTCGCCATGGAGCATGCCGATCTTGCCCTGACGGCCGCCACCGCTGGCGCCGGACTTGGCATCCGCCACCAGGTGACCGGTGCGCACCAGGCCATTCTCCAGCAGCGGCAGGAAACCCAACTGGACCGCCGTGGGATAGCAGCCGGGATTGGCCACCAGTTCCGCCTCGCGGATTGCCTGGCGGGCCACCTCGGGCAGACCATAAACCGCCTTTTCCGCCCATTCGGCGGTGTCGTGGGGCATGCCATACCAGCGTGCCCACACCTCCAGGTCCTTGATGCGGAAGTCCGCCGACAGGTCCACCACACGTACCCCCCGGGCCAGCAGTTCCGGTGCCATGCGCATGGCCACGCCGTGGGGAGTGGCAAAGAACACCAGGTCACACTGGGCCAGCACGTCGACGTCAGGCTCGGTGAAGACCAGGTCGTAGTAGCTTCGGAGATTGGTATACATGTCAGCAACGGCCATACCCGACTCCGAACGCGAGGTGATGCACGACACCTCCACCTCCGGATGGGTGGCCAGAATCCTGAGCAACTCGACGCCTGTGTACCCCGTGCCGCCAACTATGCCTGCTTTAATCACCGATCTCTCCTGTACTCTGAAACTGTGGAATGGGCCAATCCCGACGGGAGACTACTGCGTCACCCTATGGAGCCTGCCGCCCCATTGCCCGGCAAACCTCTAGTCTATCATGATAAACCAGTGTCTTATTGCAGCGGCGACCCGGCTGGTTACAATGCCTCATAACTCACTGTATTGATTCATTCGCCGTCCAGTGAATTCAAGGAGCCCAGTGCCAATGGCGATGCCATGGAGAAGTTGAGGAAACTGTTGACCGACAACCTGGTGTCCAGGTTCCGTCGGCGCCTTGCCGGCGTGGATGCCCTGCCGCAACTGGCCCTGCTTGGCCTGCTGTCCGGCGTGGTCACCGGTGGTGTTATCCTGCTGTTCCGCTTTGCCATTGAGTGGCCCCTGGGCCACTTCCTGCCCGGCGACAACGCCGAGAACTTCGAGGCCCTCGACTGGATGACCCGTGGCGCCCTGCCCCTGGCCGGTGCCCTGTTGCTGGGGCTGTTCCTCAACCAGCTGGCCACCCGTGACCGCAAGGTGGGCGTGGTACACGTCATGGAACGCCTGAACTATCACCAGGGCTATATTCCCCTGCGCAGCGCGCTGGTCCAGTTCGTGGCCGGCATTACCACGGTGGTCACCGGGCAGTCCGCTGGCCGGGAAGGGCCGGCAGTGCATCTGGGGGCCACGTTCTCCAGCCTGATGGGCCAGTACATGCGACTGCCCAACAACAGCATCCGCACCCTCGTGGCCTGCGGCTGTGCCGCCGCCATCTCAGCCTCATTCAATACGCCCATTGCGGGGGTCATCTTCGCCATGGAAGTGGTGATGATGGAATACACCATCGCCGGCTTCACCCCGATCATCCTGGCCGCGGTCAGTGCCGCCATTGTCACCCACGCGGTCTACGGTACCGAGCCGGCCTTCTCGGTACCGGCCCTGACCATGAACTCGCTGCTGGAGATCCCCTGGATCATCGCCATTGCCATTGTGATCGGCGTGGCGGCGGCGGGTTTCATTCACCTGCTGTCCTGGACCAGCCGGTACCAGCATCACTCCATATTGCTGCGGCTGGGCGCCGCCGGGCTGCTGATGGTGCCCTTTGCGATCCTGGTGCCGGAAGTCATGGGGATCGGCTATGACACGGTGACCGGTACCATCTACGGCCAGATCGGGTTCTGGCTGCTGCTGGGTGCCGGCATCGCCAAACTGCTGATCACGGCACTGACCATCGGCCTGGGCATGCCCAGCGGCATCATCGGGCCAACCATCTTCATCGGCGCCACCCTGGGCGGCGCCATGGGACTGATCGGTGCCGCCGTGGCACCGACGGCCACGTCATCCGTGGGCTTCTACGCCATGCTGGGCATGGGAGCCATGATGGGGGCGGTGCTGCAGGCCCCCCTGGCAGCCCTGATGGCCCTGCTGGAACTGACCCGCAACCCCAACATCATCCTGCCGGCCATGCTGATCATCACCACCGCCACCCTGGTGACCAGCGAGGTATTCGGTAAAAAGTCCGTGTTCCTGACCATGCTCCAGACCCAGGGCCTCAGCTACCACAACTCTCCCATCATCCAGGCCCTGAGGCGGGTATCGGTGGGCGCCATCATGGAACGGAGTGTCACCCGCACCGACCGGACGATCAGCTACGAGGATGCCCGCAAGCTGCTCAAGAACGAACCCAAGTGGCTGGTGGTGGAGGGCAACAATGGCCCGACCGCCCTGCTGCCGTCCGTCGACCTGGCCCGCTTCATCGAACACCTCAAGAAGCGGGAAGCCGAGGAGGACCGACCACTGCCTGAAACCATCGACCTGATGGAAATGCCGGCCAACCGCCGGGATGTGGCCCCGATCCAGTACCAGGCCACCCTGGAGGAAGCCCTGGACCAGTTCGAGTCGTCCCAGGCGGAAGCCCTGTACGTGCAGAGACAGGTAGCGCCGATGATCCAGCGGATCTACGGCATCGTCCTGAAATCCGATATCGAAAGCTATTACCAATACCGACGGAGTTGACCATGCTCTGGGTTAAAGCCCTGCATATTATTGCCCTGGTGTGCTGGTTCGCCGGCATCTTCTACCTGCCCCGGCTGTTCGTCTACCATGCCGCCTGCGAGGACCAGGCGGGGCGCGATCGTTTCAAGATCATGGAACGCAAGCTGTATAGAGGGATCACCACACCCTCCATGGTGGCCACGGTGGTCTTCGGGGTGTGGCTGCTGAGTTACAATGTATCCGGCTACTTCAGCCAGGGCTGGATCCACGCCAAGTTGCTGCTGGTCGCCCTGCTGATCATCTACCATTTCTACTGCGGCCACCTGGTGAAGGTGTTCCGGGACAACCGCAACCAGCGTAGCCATGTGTTCTACCGCTGGTTCAACGAGCTGCCGGTGCTGGCGCTGGTTGCCATCGTCATCCTGGCCGTGGTCAAACCCTTCTGACTGTTCCGAGGAGATGCGCCATCAAACTTCATGAACGCCCCCAGGTACTGATCGTTTCCGGGCTGGACCCGTCCGGAGGAGCCGGCCTGCAGGCGGATATCCAGGCCGTTACCGCCCTCGGCGCCCACCCGCTGCCGGTGCTGGCCTGCCTGACCGTGCAGGACACCCGCAACGTCTACAACGCCGCCCCGGTGGACGCCGACCTGGTCCGCCAACAACTGGAATGCCTGGCCGGGGACTGCCGCATCGACGCCGTCAAGACCGGGGCCATGGGCAACGCCGACGTGGTGAATGTGCTGGCCGACTTCCTGGACCAGCGCCCGGATCTGCCGTTGATCGTGGACCCGGTCATCAAGGCCGCCGGTGGTGGCGACCTGGCGGACGAGGCCCTGCTGGAAGCCATGACGACCCGGCTGTTTACCCGAGCCAACGTCATCACGCCAAACGGCATCGAACTGGTCCAGTTGGGCGCCAGTGACAACGAGGAAACGGCGGCGAACGCCCTGATCAGGCAGGGCTGCGCCGGCGTGCTGGCCACCGGCGGCCATGGCACTGGCCCCAGCATCACCAACGCCCTGTACCGCCCAGGCCAGCCGGTCCGGTCCTGGCAGATCGAACGGGTGGGCGGCGAGTACCATGGCACCGGCTGCACCCTGGCCGCCGCCATCGCCGCCGGGCGCGCCCAGGGCCTGCCCCTGGAAGAGGCCATCGAGCAGGCCCAGCGCTTTGTCGCCGGGGCCATCAACCACGCCCTCAGGGTCGGCAACGGCCAGCCGGTGCCGGACCGGGGCGCGCCCTGGCCCCGGGAATCATGAGCACACCCACCTTTCGAAAGGGCCTGCGCCCCGGGCTCTACGCCATTACCGACAGCACGCTGCTGCCGGAGGACGCCTTGCTGCCGGCTGTGGAGGCGGCCCTGCGGGGCGGGGCCGTGCTGGTCCAGTACCGGGAGAAGCACCTGCCCCGCGCCGATCGCCTGCGACAGGCCGCCCGCCTGAATGAGCGCTGCCAGGCCTACCGGGTGCCGCTGATCATCAACGATGACCCGGAGCTGGCCCGGGCCTGTGACGCCGCCGGCGTACACCTTGGGCAGGACGACGGTTCCGTGGCCGATGCCCGCCGCCTGCTCGGCGACAATGTCATTATCGGCGCCACCTGCCATGACCGTCTGGACCTGGCTGAACGGGCCCGCGACGAGGGCGCGGATTATCTGGCGTTCGGTCGTTTCCATCCGTCGTCCACCAAACCCGGGGCACCACCGGCAAGCCCTGGCATTCTTCGACAGGCCGCTCCCCTGGGGCTGCCCCGTACAGCCATCGGAGGTGTCACAGTGGACAATGGCGAGCCTCTGATCCGCGCCGGGGCGGACCTGCTGGCCGTGGTTGGCGGGCTTTTCGGCGGCACGCCGGAACAGGTGGAGGAACGGGCCCGGGCCTTCACCCGGCTGTTCGCCGACCACCACCCGTTTTTCAATCTCTGATAGCATTGCCATCCCGATCCTGCGAGTTCCGCCAGGACACCCGTTTCAGTCGACAACCGAGGAGCCGCTGACATGACTCAATCAGAAACCCTGTTTGAACAGGCACAGAAATACATTCCCGGTGGCGTCAATTCACCGGTGCGGGCCTTCCGCGGCGTTGGCGGTACCCCGATTTTCTTCAAGCATGCCGAAGGGGCCTACCTGTACGACGAGGACGACAAGCGCTACATCGACTACGTGGGATCCTGGGGACCGATGATCGTGGGCCACTCCAACGAACACATCAAGCAGGCCCTGCACAAGCAGATCGACCTGGGGGTTGGCTACGGAGCGCCCACCGCCATTGAGACCGAAATGGCTAAAAAGGTGTGCGAGCTGGTGCCCTCCATTGAACTGGTGCGGATGGTGAACAGCGGCACTGAGGCCACCATGAGCACCGTCCGCCTGGCCCGGGGCTACACTGGTCGCGACAAGATCATCAAGTTCGAGGGTTGCTACCACGGCCATGTGGACTCGTTGCTGGTGAAGGCCGGTTCCGGCGCCCTGACCCTGGGCGTGCCCAACTCGCCGGGCATCCCCGCCAGCCTGGCGGAGCACACCATCACCCTCACCTACAACGACAGTGAAGGCGTACGCAAAGCCTTTGAGGAGATCGGGGACCAGGTCGCCGCAATCATCGTGGAACCGGTAGCCGGCAATATGAACTGCATTCCGCCGGCGCCCGGTTTCCTGGAAACCCTGCGGGAGGTCTGCGACGAGCACGGCTCGGTGCTGATCTTCGACGAGGTGATGACCGGGTTCCGGGTGTCTCTGGGCGGTGCCCAGGGGCACTATGGCATTACCCCGGACCTGACCGCCCTGGGCAAGGTGATCGGTGGCGGCCTGCCGGTGGGTGCCTTTGGGGGCAAGCGGGAGATCATGGAGCACATCTCGCCCCTGGGGCCGGTCTACCAGGCGGGTACCCTGTCCGGTAACCCGCTGGCCATGACTGCCGGCCTGACCACGCTGAACCTGATTTCCGAGGATGGCTTCCACGATCGCCTGGCTGAGAAGACCCGGGCCCTGTGCGCCGGCTTCCGTGAGGAGGCGAAGAAGGCTGGAATCCCGCTGACGGTCCAGAGTGCCGGGGCCATGTTCGGTCTGTTCTTCACCGACGAGCCGGAAGTCAGCCGTTTCGATCAGGTCATGAACTGCGACGTGGACCGATTCAAGGCGTTCTTCCAGGGCATGCTGAAGGAAGGCGTCTACCTGGCGCCGTCGGCGTTCGAGGCGGGCTTTACCAACGCCGCGCTCAGTGATGACGACATCGCCGAGACCATCGCCGCCGCCGGGAGGGTCATGGCGACCCTGTAGGCCCTGCCCCTAATTCGGGGAGACCTTCAGAAGGTCTTCCCGACCCCCACCCACAGGTTGTAACGATCGTAGTCGTAACCGTCCAGCGAACTGTCGTTGGATTCATAGGACCATTCGCTGGTGACGAACCAGTCCCTCGCCAACTGCCAGTCCATCAGGATACCGCCGGACCAGCGTTCGTCCTGCCGTTTTTCCGAGACCGTGCCACCAGAGGTCTGCCACTGGTAATCGTCGTCGTAGTCACTGTGCCGGTAGGCGCCTTTCAGGGTCAGGGCCAGCGTCTCCGCCAGCGCCGTGCGCCAGCTCAGCTCCAGCCCCTGCCGGAAGGGGGAAACACTGGCGGCGTAGCCCGGATCCCGGATGTTATCGCGGTCCGCCAGCCCGAGCTGTAGCTCCACCCCCAGGCGTCCTCCCCACTGGCGCTGGTAGAACCCGGCCTCCAGGTCATACTGCCCGCCATCGTACTCAGGGTAATCAGACCCTCCTGATACCGCCGCCAGTTCCAGGCGGGCATAACAGTGATCGAGCGGACCGCAGCCTTGCTGGCGGATCACCCCCTGCACCCCGTAATAGGATTCCACAAGGCCGGTGTCGAGCCACCAGTGCCGGGTGAACATCATTGCCTGGAGATCCGTGGCCGCCACCCGGGTCTGCCAGCCCAGGTCCCCCTCCAGCAGGCTCAGGTTCGACTCCGGGTTACCGGGAAAGCGCTGGTGGTAACCCAGGCCGTTCCATATCCAGTCATTCCCGGTCGAGGCACTACCGGAGCCCAGAGAGAACATGACATCGGAGTAGCCCTCTCCCAGCCCGGAGGCCGTATTGTCCGGCAACTGGTCGACATTGGAATCGTAGCCCGCACCCACCATGACCAGGCCGACCGGGTATCGGCCCGCTTCCCGTTCACCGGCAGGGGGTGTATCAGAAAGACGTTCAAGCTGACGGGCAGACAGCCCCCGGATTTTCTCATTCCCCGATTCCATCGACAGGGCCAGGAAAATATCATGGGCATCGGTGAGGTTGTCTGTGGCCAGAGCAATCAGCCCCAGGTTGTACCGGGCCAGGTCCCGGTGGGAGGTGCCCAGCAGTGCCCTGAACTCCCGGGCTGCGGCGTCGTATCGCGCCAACCGGTAATTCACCACGCCGAGGTTGTAGGTCAGGGCATTGCTTTCCAGCCCCGACGCCCTGGCCTCCAGGAGATAGTGCCTGGCCTGTTTGGGATCACCGGACTGGAACGCCTGAACGCCCTTCTCAAGCATAGCCTCCGCGTCAGCGGGAACCGATCCCTGGGCCTGACAGACGACCGCCCAGCCCAGAAGAAACAATGTGGAGAATATCGCTGCGGTGATCTGCAAGCCGTGCCTCGACCAATGGAAGAAAACGCCGTGTGGTTTCGCTGTCGACTGTCCCGCCGGGACCATCAGGGCCGACGATCACTGTCCGGGCTATCCGGGCGCTCCGGGTTATCCGGTCGGCCAGGATTACCGGGCGCATCAGGCCTGCCCGGTGACTCGGGCCTGCCGGCATCCGAACGGCGTTCCCGGGCCCGTTCCGAGGCGTCACCACGCATCTCGGCCGGATTGAAGTCCGGCCGATTACGCTCCAGGCCCGGAGGCCCGTCCTCGTTCAGCGGGTTACCTCCACCAGGTTGCTCACCTGAGTTACCCGGGTTGTTCCGGTCGTTACCCGTCGCTTCCGTGGGTCGGGGCAGGCTGATCTCACGGGTAACCTTCTCCGTCACGTCATCGTCGGTCACCATCCGCATGGTAACGCCCAGGTCGTCGTCGGCAAACACGGCCGGAGACACCAGACAGGCCGCCAGGTTCAACAGCAGCAACGTCCGGGGAAGGACCTTCCATCCATTATTGCAGAATTTTACCTTGTCACTCATTCCGTTGCTCCTGGATCCACCAGCCCGGCCGGAATTGGCGTCCGCAAGGTTTTACGGCGACCGCCGTCATCCAGCCGTGCCACCAACTCCCCCTCGGCGGGATATAGTACCCGCAACGGCAACGTCAGCACATTGTCGCCGGGGCTGAGATCCACCTGCCAGCTCAGGGTATGCCGGCCCGGGAACGGCTCCAGCTCGACATTGTCGGGCAGTTCCAGGGTCAGTTGAACATTCTCCAGCGCCTCCTCGGAGGAAAACGCCACGCGAACCTGGCGTACCTCCGGCTCCAGGACCGCAAGAGGGGCGCTGGTGCCGTCCGCGGAATCCCCAGGCTGCCAGGACGCCATCGGCCAGAGCGCCACCGCCAACACGACCACCGCAGCCACCGCCAACCCGATAGACCAGGGTTTCACGGAAACCTTGCCCCGGCCGCCACTGGCTGCATCGAACACCCGTGTTTCAAAGTCGTCCGATGGGGGTTCGATCGGCGCAGTCTCGGTTACCAGGCGCTGTACCCCGTGGGCCCAGTCCAGATACTCCCCACACGACGGGCAACGAGCCGCATGATTGAACAGGCGTACACGGTCCTCCCGGGACAAATCCCCGGACAGCAACCTGTCCACATTGGCTCGCAGTTCGCCACAGTTCATTTCGATCTCGGAATCCGTGTGTTTGGACATATCGGGTTCATCCACTACTTCACAAGACGTTGGTCTGCTTCCGACGGTTCCACGCTACTTTCGAGTTTCCGTCTCAGGGCCGAGCGAATTCGATGCAATCGCGACTTCAGGGTGCCGACTGGCAGGTCCAGCACCTCGGAGAGATCCTCAAGCCGCCACCGGTCCACATCATGGAGCAACAACAGGGTCCGGTGGTCGGCAGGCAGGGCATCGAGCAAGCCCCTGACCACCGGCCCCAGCCTGTCCAGTTCCAGCCTCTCATCGGGCCCAAAGCCCGGGTCCGGCACGGTCTCGAGCCACGGCTGCAGGTTCTCAGGATCGGCAAATTCACCTTCGAACTTCAGCGACCGGTGCGCCTGCCGGCGGCTGATATCAACAAAGTGGTGATACAGAACACGGTTAAGCCAGGTTCCTGGCCTGTCCAGCGTTTCCAGCTCATCGAGTTTCGGATACAGCTTCACAACAACGTCCTGGACCAGATCCTCCGCGTCCTCGCGGCGCCCCGTCAGGCGATAGGCAAACCGGTACATCGTACCCAGGTGCGGCTGTACACGGGTTTCGAAGCGCTGACGTCGCGATCGCCGGAAAGGCATCAGTACCACAATGAAGCCTCTTGGAGTAGTTGCTGCAATCCTGCGTTATACCAGAAAAACCACCGACGGAGGGCGACCCGATGTCGCCGGATACAAACCGTTCCATTCTTTACGTTATGTAACATTGAAACGGGAACCTCCGACCAACTGACCACGTGAGATCAACAGGGGTGACGAATCCGCAACACCCCACAACCGATAAACGATTGCACACAAACCTGACATTACATTCCGGCTCGGAGGAAGGCCCATGAACAACCCGTTTCTTAAAACCCTCAGTATCGCAACCCTCGCCGCGGCCGTGGCCGCCTGTGGTGGCAGTGGCAGTGGCAGCAGTGACAGCGACTCTTCGACCGGTACGGCCTCGCTAAGCCTGACCGATGCGCCCGTGACCGACCTCTCCGCCGCACAGCTGAACATTACATCGGTGGAGTTGAAGCCGGCGAATTCGGACAGCGTCACCATTGAGCTGGATACCGCCATGGACATCAACCTGCTGGACTTCCAGGGCGGCAAGGTGGCCGAACTGTTTGAAGGCGAGGAACTCCCCGCTGGCGAATACGAATGGATTCGCCTGCACCTGGGCGAGGACCCGTACGTTGTCGAGGCCTCTGATCCAAACCAGACCCCCATTTTCCTGTTCCTGCCCTCCGGTCGCCAGACCGGCCTGAAGCTGCAGGGTGGATTCGTCATTCCCGCTGGCGGCACCGCCGAGTTCACCATCGATTTTGATGTCAAGAAGTCCATCATCAACGCTGGCGGCAATGCACCCTCCGGCAGCGACAAATACATCCTGAAACCGGCCCACCGCCTGGTGGACAATTCCGAATCAGGGGCCATCGTGGGTGAGGTGGATGTTGTCAATATTGAACAGCAACTGGGTTGCGACGTGGATGACGATTACTACGGCTCAGTCTATGTGTACGAGGGCGCGGATGTTGAGCCCACGGACCTCAACGTGAACGAGGAGGGCGGCCCGCTGGTGGCGGTGACGGTATCGAATGAGGACCAGGCGAGCCTGTACAGCTACAAGGCCGCCTTCCTGCCGGCCGGGGACTACACCATCAGCTATACCTGCCAGCCGGATGACAACGAGGCGTCCGAGACACTCGAATTCGTCGGCACGCAGAACGTGACGGTCACCGCCAATACGGAGACAACGGCTGACGTCATTCAGTAATCCGGTAACGTAAACCCCTTCCGACTAGCCCCCGCCCCGCGGGGGCTTTTTTTGTTAAAGCTGCTCGGCCCGCCGTTCCGCCTGCTCGGCACCGGCGACGTTGCCGCGCTCCCGGCGGATACCGGCCAGCAGTTCCCAGCCGGCTTTCTGCAGCCTGGTGTCGGAACCGGACAGGGACAGGCCCTTAAGGGTGAACTGCTCCGCCGCTCCCAGGTTGCCGGTCCGGACGTAGGCCTCGGACAGCTTGAAGTAGACCTGGGCGGACCGGGGGGAAATACGTTGGGCCCGTTCAAGCTGGCCCAACGCAGCCTCGGCGTCACCCCGGGCCATCAGGTCATCCGCCTTGCGGATCAGGCTGGCCGACGCCGGGGAGAGGTCATCACCCTGCTCCTGGTAGCCCGGGCTGGGCGCCCGATCCTCGTCCTCATCCCGGGATTCCGGCTGCTCGGACAGTCGCTCCGTCCGCTCGCCATCCTCCTCTTCCACCTGTGGTGGCTGTGGTGCCGTCTCCGGCAAGCGGTCACCGCCGCCCGGCGGTGCATAGATATCGGACGCACAACCAACCAGCCCCATTGAGAGAGCCCCCAGGAACATCAACTTCCGTAACCCCTGATTCATTCGAACAATCCTTCAAACCAGCCACGCAGGCGTCTTGAGAAATCACTGCCACATCCCTCGAACTGCGTCGGCTCACTGCCGACGATAAAGGGAATCAGCCGTGCATTTTCACAGTGATCGTCGGTGAGCACACCTGTCTCACTGTTGACCCACTGGTACTGTACGCCATCCGGCACCACCGGCGAAAAGCCGTGTTGCGGTACCGACGCCATAAACCGGGTCCAGACCGGCAGGGCACCGGACGAGCCGGTCAGCGAGGTGGGACCGTTGTCATCGCGGCCCACCCAGGTGACCGCCAACAGGTCGCCACTGAAACCGGCGAACCAGCTGTCGCGGCCATCGTCAGTGGTACCGGTCTTGCCGGCCAGCCCCAGGTTCTCCGGGATGGTGTTATAGGCGGACCGACCGGTCCCCTCCCGCATGACTTCCTGCATGGCATACTGCACCAGGTGCACCGCCGCCGGATCCGCCACCTGGTTCACCTCCAGGTTATACCGGTTGAGCACCTCGCCCCGGGCGTCGGTGACATCACGGATGGTGCGCAGGGGCGTATTGAAGCCGGAGGTGGCCAGCCCCTGATAGATCTGCGCCACCGTCACCGGCTCCATGGCCACGGCCCCCAGCAACATCGAGGGATAAGGGCTGATCTCGGAGGTTACCCCGAAGTCCTGCAGGGTTTCCCGGACCGCCGGCACCCCCATATCCAGGCCAACGCGCACCGCCGGCAGGTTCCAGGAGCGGGACAGGGCCATGTGCAACGGCACTTCGCCCCGCTGTTTGCGATCGAAGTTGCGGGGTTCCCAGCGCTGGCCATTCTCGAACTCCAGGGCCAGGCCCACATCCCGCACCGGCGTGATCAGCGTGTAACGATCAGGCTCCGTCAGCGCGGTCAGATAGACGAACGGCTTCACCAGCGAGCCGATGGGCCGCCGGGCGTCCAGCGCCCGGTTGAATCCGGCGAAGGTGGCGTCACGCCCCCCCACCAGGGCCTGGACTTCACCACTGTCCCGGGAGGTGACCACCATGGCCGCCTCCAGCCGGGTGTCCGGGGATCGGCGATCCAGCTCGTCCAGGGTCTCGGTCACGGCCGTTTCCGCCTGCTCCTGGATGGCCGGGTGCAGTGTGGTGAAGATTCTCAGGCCTTCACTCTGCAGGTCCTCCTGGCGGTAGTCCCGGGCCAGGTGACGCTTCACCAGATCGATAAAGGCCGGGTACCGGTTCTCCGACCAGGAAGGCCGGCTGGTAACGCCCAAGGGTTTGGCCCGCGCCTCGCTGGCGGTTTCCGCATCAATGCCGCCATGCTGCTCCAGCAGGTCGATCACCAGGTTTCGACGGGACAGCGCCCGCTCCGGGTTGCGGCGTGGATCGTAGTAACTGGGCCCCTTGACCATCCCCACCAGCAATGCCGATTCATGGAGCGCCAGGTCCTGGAACCGCTTGCGGAAATAGAACTGGGAAGCAAGCCCGAAACCATTGATACTGCGGCTGCCAGCCTGCCCCAGGTAGACCTCGTTCAGGTAGGTCTCCAGGATGTCCCGCTTGTCGTAGTGCCACTCCAGCAGCAACGACATGATGGCCTCGTTGCCCTTGCGGATCAGGGTCTGGTCCCGGGTCAGGTAGAAATTCTTGACCAGTTGCTGGGTCAGGGTACTGCCCCCCTGCACCACCCGCCCGGCCTTGATGTTTGCCACCATGGCCCGGGCGATGGACAGGGGCGCGAGCCCGAAGTGGTCATAGAAATCACGGTCCTCGGTGACCAGCAGTGCCTCCTCGAACAGGGGTGGGGCATCGTCCAGGCTCACCAGCACCCGGTCCTCCCGGTGGGCCGGATAGATACCACCGATCTCCGCCGGGGCCAGGCGGACCACCGGCGATGGATCACCCTCCAGTACGCGCAGGCCCGATACCCGGTTGCCGGAAATGGTCAGTGACAGGCGCCGCTGGGGCTCCTCGCCATCCACAAAGTCAAAACCACGGGTGGCGATAATGAAGCGGCTGCCGTTCTGCTGCCAGGTACCGGACTGACGGCCGTCACCGCTGCGATAACCGGCCAGCTCCAGCTCCTGTCGCAGCGATGTGCGGCTCAGGCTGGCACCATCGTAGAGTTCCAGCGGTCGGGCATAGACCCGGGACGGCACCTCGAACCGGCGCCCCTCGAAGCGGGAGGTCACCACCGCATCCAGGTAGACCGTCCAGCCCGCCAGCAACACCAGCAGGATCAGGCCCAGGCGCCAGCCGAAGGACCACAGGCGCTGCCTGAAGGTTGGGCGTGACTTGCGGGCGGGGGATTTTCTGCGTTTGGGGGGAGATTTCTTGGGCATCCGCGGATTATAACCAAACTACACCATCGGCCGTCATCCGCTGTCGGTGTTATTTGTGTAATGTCGTCGTTATGATAGTGCCGTCACGGACACCCGGCCCCACAACAGACCAAGGAGCACACTGTGAGCGACGCACCGGCTGCAATCCTGATCGACAACCTGCAAGACCCGGCGCTGTATGACCACCCGGTCACGGAGTTCCAGGTACTGGAAACCCATATCTCACAGGTCATCCTTACCGGTGACTATGCCTACAAGATCAAGAAGCCCATGGACTTCGGCTTCCTGGATTTCTCCACCCTGGAGAAGCGGCGCCACTTCTGTGAGGAGGAGGTGCGCCTGAACCGGCGTCTGGCGGCGTCCCTGTACCTGGACGTCGTGCCCATTACCGGCTCGCCGGAGGAACCGGTCCTCAACGGCAGCGGTGAACCCTTCGAGTACGCCATCCGCATGCGCCAGTTCCGCCAGGACCAGCTCTTCGATGGCCTGCAGGAACGCGGCCAACTGACACCGGAACTGCTCAGCGAACTGGCCGAGCAGGCCGCCCGCTTCCACGACCAGTTGACGCCGGTGCCGGAGGACAAGCCCCTGGGCACACCGGAAGCGGTCTTCTCCGCCATGCAGGACAACTTCGACCAGATCCGGCCGTTCCTGGAAGGCGACAAGGCCCTGCTCGACCAGCTTGAGGGCCTGGAAGGCTGGACCCGCAGCACCTTCGAGCGCCAGCAATACCTGATTGCCCAGCGCCGGGAAGACGGCTTCGTGCGGGAGTGCCACGGTGACCTGCACCTGGCCAACATCACCACTTACGAGGGCAAGGTAACCGTCTTCGATTGCATCGAGTTCAGCGAGCCCTTCCGCTGGATCGACGTGATCAATGACCTGGCGTTCCTGCTGATGGACCTGGAGTCCCGCCGGGAGTTCGCCCTCGCCAGCCATACACTGAACGCCTACCTGGAATGGCGCGGCGATTTCGACGGCCTGGCCCTGCTCCCCCTGTACAAGGCCTATCGTGCCATGGTGCGGGCCAAGATCGCCCTGTTCACCCGCGGCAACGACGGCCTCTCCGAGCAGGAGAAGGACGGCCTGCTGCAGAAGTACCGGGACTACGTCAACCTGGCCGAGCATTACACCGCCATCCCCAACCCCTACCTGCTGACCACCACCGGCCTGTCCGCCAGCGGCAAATCCACCGTCAGCCATGCCCTGGCCTGTGAACTGGGCCTGGTGCGCCTGCGGTCGGATGTGGAACGCAAACGCATGGCCGGCATGGGACCGCTGGACAGCTCCCGCTCCGGCGTCGGCGAAAACCTCTACACCGAAGAGGCCAACCGCAAGACCTATCACCGACTGGCGGACCTGTCGAAGCAACTGCTCCAGTGTGGCTTCGGGGTGATCGTGGATGCCGCCTGCCTGCGGGAAAACGAGCGGGAGTTGCTGGCCAGCGTGGCGGAAGGCCTGGGCGTGCCGTTCGGACTGATCCACTGCGAGGCCCCGGAAGCCACCCGCCGGGAATGGATTCGGGAGCGCCGGGGCGACGCCTCGGAAGCGGACGAGAAGTTGCTGGAACAGCAGAAGCAATGGGAAGAGTCGCTGTCGGAGGTGGAGAAGTCCCATACCGTCCATATCCACACGGATGAAGCCCTGGCCGCCGGAGAACTGGCCCACCGCATACGCGCCCATTTCGGGATGGATGACGGCGCCTGATGGCGGATTGCGCTGCGGGCAATGACTGGCAACCGCTCTGTGCGGAGGCCGACATCGACAATGACCAGTTCCATGAATTCCAGTTGGGTGAGGAGCCCTGCTTCCTGTTCCGACGCCGCGGCCGGCTGTTCGCCTATCGCAACCAGTGCCCCCATCTGGGCATTCCCCTTAACTGGATGCCGGAGCGGTTCCTGGACCCGGACAACTGTTTTCTCCACTGCGCCAACCACGGTGCCCTGTTCACCCCGGAATCCGGTGACTGCATTGCCGGGCCCTGCCAGGGGGATAGCTTGACCTCGGTGCCCCTGCGGATCACCGACGGCACCATTGAGGCCCGGCTATAGCTTCACGACTCGAGCACAACGGGCAGCTCCCGCACCAGCGCCAGACTCCCGGACGGGTTGTTGTCCCGCACCAGATCCGCCTGCCAGGCCATCAGTTCCACCCCGGCATCGGCCGCCTGACGTAGCAGGTCGCCGTAGGCGGCATCAATATGGTCTGCCGGGCGTACTTCGGCCACCCCGGTGTGGTTGACGCAGAACAGCAGCACCGCCCGCTCCCCGGCACGAACCTGGGCCATCAGCTCCCGCAGGTGTTTCTGGCCACGGAGGGTCACCGCGTCCGGGAAGTACCCCACACCGTCCTCGCACAGGGTAACGTTTTTCACCTCCACCCAGGCGTCCGCCAGCTCCGGGTGCCCGGACAGGTGCAGATCGATACGGCTCTTCTCCTCGCCATAGCGAACTTCCGGACGCACCGAACCATAGCCGGACAGAGCCACTATGGTGCCCGCCTCCACCGCCGCCCGGGCCTGGGCGTTGGGTCGGCCGGTGTTGACGCAGGCCAGGGCGCCGGGCGCGGTTTCCACCAGTTCCCAGGTGTAACGCAGCTTGCGTTTCGGGTTGGTGGCCGGGCTCAGCCAGACCCGGGCATTGTCGGGCTGGCACCCCATCATGGAGCCGGTATTGGGACAGTGAGCCGTCACGAGTTCGCCATCATCCAGTCGTATATCCGCAAGAAACCGCTTGTACCGTTTCAGCAGCCGCCCTTCGACGAGGTTTTCGGGGAAATTCATGACGTCTCCATGGTCAATTGATACGATGCACATTGTGGATACAAGAAGGCTGGCGCCCCCGCAACAGATCTGCTATTTTCCGCAGATTCCCGAGGAACCGGGTGGTTCCTGATTCAGACGGGCGCAGACACAAGCAATAACACTGCGTCCCTTTGGAGTTTTCATAAAGAGGCCAGGTCACATGGCAAATACTGCAGAACAGACACGCGAGCGCTTTACCAACTTCACCCCGTACGAAGCGAAGAAGGGTGAAGAATACATGAGCCCCGAGATGCTGCAACACTTCCGCAACCTGCTGATGCAGTGGCGGCAGGAGCTCATGGAAGAGGTCGACCGCACCATGCATCACATGCAGGAAGATGCGGCCAACTATGCAGACCCCAGCGATCGCGCCTCCCAGGAAGAAGAGTTCTCCCTGGAACTCCGCACCCGTGACCGGGAACGGAAACTGATCAAGAAGATCGACAAGACCATCGACCGCATCGACAAGGACGACTACGGCTTCTGCGATCAATGTGGCGTGGAAATCGGCATCCGTCGCCTGGAGGCCCGTCCCACGGCCACCCTGTGCATCGACTGCAAGACCCTGGCGGAAATCCGCGAGCGCCAGACCGGCCTCTGATTGCGCCAGTCCCCAGCAACGTGAGGGTCGAACGGCCCTCACGCAGGAACTCCCTCCATGACCATTCCGGCGTATCGCGGGCGTTTTGCCCCCTCGCCCACCGGCCCCCTTCATTTCGGCTCACTGGTCACCGCCCTGGCCAGCTATCTGGAGGCCCGCACCCGCAACGGTGAGTGGCTGGTAAGGATCGAGGACCTGGACCCGCTACGGGAAAGCCCCAAAGCCACCGAACAGATCCTGCACAGCCTGTCGGCACACGGCCTTCACTGGGACGATGATGTCCGCTACCAGTCGTCACGGCTGGACACCTACCGGCAACTGGCGGACCACCTGGTGAACCGGGGCAGGGCCTACTATTGCGGCTGTTCCCGCAAGGAACTGAAAGCCAACGACGGTCGCCACCCCTACCACTGCCGTGACGGAGGCAACACCCCGGGCGAGCGTCCCCTGGCCATCCGTTTTGCCCTGGACGACGAACAGGCCCAATGGCACGACCGTATCCTGGGCGGGCAGCACCAGTCCGTGCGCGCCGAAGTGGACGACCCGGTGATCATCCGCAAGGAAGGGTTCGTGGCCTACCAGCTTGCGGTGGTGGTGGACGATATCGACCAGGGCGTGACCGATGTGGTCCGTGGTTCCGACCTGCTGGAAACCACCGCCCAGCAACGCCAGATCTTCCGGGCCCTGGCAGGCACCGTTCCCGGCTGGGCCCATATTCCCGTGGTGCTCAACCAGCAAGGCCAGAAGCTGAGCAAACAGAACCATGCCCCGGCGGTTGATGACAGCCAGCCGGCCCGCAACCTCTGGCACGCCCTGGCGTCACTGGGCCAGCGGCCACCCCGGGCACTGGCGGCCGATACTCCCTCGCAGGTGCTGGCCTGGGCCACGGAGCACTGGTCACTGGATGCCATCCCCCTGGAACACAGCCGGGAACCGTGATCCCGGGAGTCTGCGCGGGAGTGGCAACCAACCTGACAGTGCCCCCCGGCCCATGGTATAACCCCGGAGATCAACGGCCCGGATAAACATCTGATGTATATCTATCGCCTGGTTTTTCTACTGGTTCTGGCTGTTTACATCTTTTCACCCAACATCCTGGACTGGTGGGTTTCGCCGGACAACGCCTGGTACTCCCCCTACCTTTTCTGGAGCAGCCTGATCGCCGTCGGCGTGTGGCTGGAATGGCAACGGGACCCCAATGAGTTTTAGCCTGCCGGTATTGCTGCTGATCAGCCTGGCCTACCTGCTGACACTGTTCGGTATTGCCCATGCCACCGAACGTGGCCGGCTGCCCGGTCGCTGGGTCCGCCACCCGCTGGTGTACACCCTGAGCCTGGGCGTTTATGCCGGCACCTGGGCCGTGTACGGTGCGGTGGGGGTCGCCGCCGAGTATGGTTATGGTTTCCTGGCCTACTACCTGGGCATCAGTGGCGCCTTCCTGCTGGCGCCGGTGCTGCTCAACCCGATCATGCGCATCGGGCGGGCCTACCAGCTTACCTCCCTGGCGGACCTGTTCGCCTTCCGCTACCGCAGCCAGTGGGCCGGCACCCTGGTGACCATCACCTCCGGCATGTCGCTGATGGCCCTGCTCAGCATGCAGATCAAGGCGGTGTCCGACAGTGCCGGCCTGCTCACCCCCAACGCGTCGCCCAACGCCATCAGCATCCTGTTCAGCCTGATCGTGGTGCTGTTCGCCATGCTGTTCGGCTCCCGCCGGGACCAGACCTCCGGCAGCCATCAGGGCCTGGTGGTGGCCATCGCCTTCGACTCACTGGTCAAGCTGGGGGCCATGCTGTTGCTGGGGGGCACCATCCTGTTCTCGGTGTTCGACGGCCTTGGCGGTCTGGAAGAATGGCTGGCGCTGCCCTCCACCGGGGTCAGCGCCCTCACCCTGAAGATCGAGGACGGCAGCTGGCGGGCCCTGATGCTGATGTCCTTCGCCGGCGCCCTGGTACTGCCCCACATGTACCACATGATCTTCAGCGAGAACCCCAGCCCCCGTGCCCTGTCCCGGGCCAGTTGGGGGCTGCCGCTGTACCTGTTACTGCTGGGCCTGCCGGTACCCCTGATCCTCTGGGGTGGCATGGCCATGCCGGTGACCGACGGGCCCGCCATGTTCGCCATTACCACCGCCCAGGCCCTGGGGAGCCCGTGGCTGACCATCCTGATGTACGTGGCCGGCCTGTCCGCCGCCAGCGGCCTGATGATCGTCAGCACCCTGGCACTGGCCGGCATGGTGCTGAACCACCTGGTACTACCCCTGCGCACGCCCCGGGACCAGGACGACATCTACCGCTGGCTGCGCTGGACCAAGCGTTTCCTGATCGCCGTCATCATCTTCGCGGCCCTGCTGTTCCATGAACTGCTGGGACGTGAACTGGACCTGTCCACCCTGGGCATCCTGTCGCTGTCGGGGGTGTTGCAACTGCTGCCCGGTGCCCTGGGGGTGATCTACTGGCCCGAGGGCAACCGCAAGGGCCTGATCAGCGGACTGGTCGCCGGACTCACCCTGTGGGCCACCACCCTGGTACTGCCGCTGTCCCGGGCCACTGATCCGCTGGACTGGATCACGGTGCTGCCGGTCACCCTGGAATACGACAACTGGCCCATCTTCACCTTTATCAGCCTGGGCGTGAACATCGTCACCTTTGCCCTGGTCTCCATTGTCAGCCGGACCAGCCCGGAAGAAATCAGCGCGGCCCAGGCCTGCTCCCTCGGGGCCCTGTCCCGGCCACAGCGGCGGGAACTGATCGCCACCTCGTCGTCGGAATTCGTGCGACACCTGGCCGAACCCCTGGGGTACAACGTGGCCAAGCGGGAAGTGGTCCGGGCCCAGGAACAGCTGGAACTTCCCCCGGTGGAATACCGCCCCTACCAGCTCCGCCGGCTCAGGGACCAGATCGAGATCAACCTGTCCGGGCTGATGGGCCCGTCGGTGGCCCAGGATCTGGTGCAGCGCCACCTGGGTTTCAAACCCATGGCCAGCAGCCGCACCGCCCAGGACATCCAGTACGTGGAGCGGGCCCTGGGGGAATACGAGAACCGCCTGACCGGACTCGCCGGGGAACTGGACAACCTGCGCCGGCACTACCGGCAGACCCTGCAGAACCTGCCCATTCCCGCCTGCTCGGTGGGGGACGACGGCGAGATCCTGATGTGGAACCAGGCCATCGCGGAACTTACTGGCATTTCCGCCGACGAGGTGGTCGGCGCCCGCCTGCAGGCATTGCCCCCCCACTGGCGGGACCTGATGGAAGAGTTCGTCCACGGCCCGGACCTGCGACGCTACAAACACCGCCTGGACCTGAGGGGCCGCCCCCACTGGCTGAACCTGCACAAGGCCGCCCTGGCGGGACCGGACCACCCGGAGGGGGGCAGCATTATCCTGGTGGAGGACCAGACCGAAACCCGGCTGCTGGAAGACGAACTGATGCACAGTGAACGGCTGGCGTCCGTGGGCCGGCTGGCTGCGGGGGTGGCCCACGAGGTGGGCAACCCGGTCACCGGCATCTCGTCCCTGGCCCAGAACCTGAAGCTGGAAACCGACAATCCCGACATCCTGGAGACCGCGGATCAGATCCAGCAACAGACCCGGCGCATCTCCAATATCCTGCAGTCGCTGATGAACTTCGCCCGCACCGGCAACCACGCCCAGGCCAACCGCTACGAACCGGTAGGCATCCGCCGCTGTGTGGACGAATCCGTCAACCTGCTGTCCCTGAGTGACAGGGGGCGCGGGCTTGACTACATCAACCAGTGCCCGGAGGATCTGCTGGTCCTGGGCGACGAGCAGAGGCTGGTGCAGGTCTTCGTCAACCTGCTGGCCAACGCCCGGGATGCCTCGCCGGAGGGCGGCCGGATCCGGGTCAGTGGAAACCGTGACGAATACTCCGCTATTATCGAAATCGCCGACGAAGGGTCAGGCATACCTCCTGAACAGCTCGATCATATCTTCGAGCCCTTCTATACCACCAAGGGCGCCAGCCAGGGCACCGGCCTTGGCCTGTCACTGGTGTACAGCATTGTCGAGGAACACTACGGCACCATTAATGTGGAAAGTCCCGCCGACAGGGAGAGCGGGCGTGGTACTCTGGTGCGGCTGAAACTGCCCGCCTACGAGCCCGAAATCGACAACGGCAGTGAGGGGGACTACCAAGGGTCATGACAGATACGATGCACCGCATACTGATTGTAGAAGACGAAGAGATTATCCGCGCTGCCCTGCGCAAGCTGCTCCAGCACAATGGCTACGAGGTGGCCGTGGCCGAGTCGGTGGAAGGCGCCACCGGCGAATACGACCTGAACGCCTTCGACCTGATCATCTCCGACCTGCGCCTGCCCGGTGAGGCCGGCACCAGCCTGATCGGCCACGCGCCCGGCGTCCCGGTGCTGATCATGACCAGTTACGCCAGCCTGCGTTCGGCGGTGGACTCCATGAAGAAGGGGGCGGTGGAATACATTGCCAAACCCTTCGACCACGACGAGATGCTGTCCGCGGTGGAAGGCATCCTCGCGCAAAACATCGGCCAGCCGGACAGCGATACCGCCGATGCAGGCGAATCCGGCGTCAACAGCGGTGATCCGGCGGAGATCATGTACGGTGAATGCTCCGCCATGGAGCGGGTATTCACCCTGATCCGCAAGGTCGCTCCCACGGAAACCACGGTGCTGATCCAGGGCGAGTCCGGCACCGGCAAGGAACTGGCCGCCCGCGCCCTGCACCTGCTGTCGCCGAGGGCCAACCATCCGCTGATCTCGGTGAACTGCGCCGCCATCCCCGAGAGCCTGATCGAATCGGAACTGTTCGGCCATGAAAAGGGCGCCTTCACCGGCGCCGTATCCGGCCGTACCGGTCTGATCGAAGCCGCCGATGGTGGCAGCCTGTTCCTGGACGAGATTGGCGAACTGCCCCCGGAAGCCCAGGCCCGGCTGCTGCGGGTGCTTCAGGAGGGTGAGATCCGCAAGGTGGGTTCCACCCAGAGCCGCCAGGTTGACGTGCGGATGATCGCCGCCACCCACCGTAACCTGAAGGCCATGACCCGCACCGGCGAGTTCCGGGAAGATCTCTATTACCGCCTGAACGTCATGCAGATTCGCATTCCGCCGCTACGGGAACGCCAGGGGGATGTGCTGGGGCTGTCCAGGCGATTCCTGGCACGGCAGGCGGACAGGATGAACAAGCCCGGCCTCAGCCTGAGCCCGGAAGCCATGAAGGCCATGGAGCGGCATCGCTGGCCAGGTAACGTGCGGGAACTCGAGAATGCCATCGAGCGGGCCTCCATCCTGGCAGACGGCGATGTCATTACCCCGGACCAACTCGACCTGGACATTGAAACCGGCGATGACTACGCCATCCCCAGCAGCCTGGTGGAGGGTGACAACGAGCAGACACCGCCGCCTTCCCGGGAGTCCGATGGCGGCAGCGACCTGTCCCTGGAGGACTACTTCCAGCATTTCGTGCTGGAGAACCAGGACCGCATGAGCGAGACCGAGCTGGCCCAGAAGCTGGGCATCAGCCGCAAGTCGCTGTGGGAACGCCGACAGCGCCTGGGCATTCCCCGCAAGAAAAGCTGACCGGCCCCTCCTGCCACCACCCCACGTTAGCTCCCTCCCTGTTCGCCAGGGCCCTGCACGGTTACCCCGATGTTACCCCTCTATTGCCCGAGTGTTACCCCGCCGGTAACACCCGAGGTGTTACCCGGTGTTACCGCACGAAACACGACATAATGGATAACCGAGACGTGAGTAACACTAAGCGGCATTTTTTTATTCCTAAAACCCATTAGAAAATTTTAACTATTTGTTTTTAAAGGATTTCATGAAACTGGCACACGCACTGCATTAACTAGAGCGCACAACAACAAAAACAATGTGACAGGGCAGCGCCAACAACAAGAACAAAAAGCTGCAGAAAAAGCGCCCGGTAACAAAAACAAGCACAGGGCGTGAGTGAACTGAGTGTTTTGGGTGCTGAGCTTTTTAGTGGTGCCTTGGCTTTATGAGAGCCGCAGTAGTAGAGAAGAAACGTCTTCCAGACGTCGCTGCCGCTGCCAAAGGTGATCATATAGTCACTACCGCTCTCTGTATTCAAAGCGTTCCGTTTACAGGATTCGGGCCTCACCTGAGGTCATAGCAGGCAACTGGCCTGCCAATAACAAAAACCGCAAACAACAAAAACAATGCAGATCGTCTACTCTTCCAAGGCGGGTTCGCGCAAGCGTTCCCGCCTTTTGATTATCTGGCCTTTCGTTGTCTGCCATTGCCCCGCTCCCCCGCGAAACGGACACCAACATGGGCAAATCCTGCGCAAACCGTTAAACTCTCCCTCCTGCGTGGATGGTGGCCGCCACAAACCGGCACCAGCCCAGGCAACGTCAAACCAAGGCACGCCCCGGATCCGGGCTGCCGATACGCCGTTCATGGATTTCAATGCTGAGAAACATACAGAAAAAAGTTCGCGCCCTGCTTGCTCCCAAAGCCTCGATGGAGCCGGTTTACGAGCGCCGCGAAATTCCCCGGGACCAGCACAACGTCTCGCGCTCAATGATCAGCGAGCCCGCCAAGAAAGTGCTCAACCGGCTCAACAAGGCCGGCTATGAAGCCTACCTGGTGGGCGGCGGTGTCCGCGACATCCTGCTGGGGGAACAGCCCAAGGATTTCGACATCGCCACCGATGCCACGCCCGAGGAAGTACACGAGCTGTTTCGCAACTCCCGCCTGATTGGCCGGCGCTTCCGCATCGTTCATGTGCTGTTCGGGCGCGAAGTCATCGAGGTCACCACCTTCCGTGGCAATGCCAATACAGACGACGCCGACGATGATGACGATCGCCGGACCAACGAGCATGGCCTGCTGCTGCGGGACAACGTCTACGGCAACCAGGAGGAGGATGCCCTGCGGCGGGACTTTACCGTCAACGCCCTCTACTACTGCATCCGCGACTTCACCGTCATCGACTATGCCGGCGGCATGGACGACCTGAACAATCGCCAGTTGCGGCTGATCGGCGATCCGGAAACCCGCTACCGGGAAGATCCGGTGCGCATGCTGCGGGCGGTACGATTCGCCGCCAAGCTGGGCTTCACCATCGAACCGGTCACCGAGGCCCCCATCCGCGAGCTGGCACCGCTGCTGACCCACATCCCCCCGGCCCGGCTGTTCGAGGAAGTCCTCAAGCTGTTCTCCGCCGGTTACGGCGAGGCCACCTGGTACCTGCTGCAACAGTATGACCTGCTGGCGCCGCTGTTCCCGGAAACCGTCCGGGCCATTGATGAGGGCCAGCCGGATATGCTGATCCTCAAGGCCCTGCAGAACACCGACGACAGGCTCCGCCGAGGCAAGTCGGTTACGCCCTACTTCATGTATGCCGCCATGCTGTGGCCGGCATTGCAGTCGGAATGGCAGCGCCGCCAGGATAATGGCGAGCCGGTACAGCCGGCCCTGCACCAGTCCATCAGCAAGGTGATTGGCCGACAGGTGCAGGCCACCTCCATTCCCAAGCGATTTTCCGGCCCCATGAAGGAAATCTGGGAACTGCAGATGCGCCTGCCCCGGCGCCAGGGCAAACGTGCCTATACCCTGATGGAGCACCCCCGGTTCCGGGCCGCCTATGATTTCCTGCTGGTCCGCGAGGCCGCCGGCGAGATCGAACCCGGCCTGGGCCAGTGGTGGACCGATTTCCAGGCGGCGGACGACCGCGAGCGAGAGCGCATGCTCAGCCAGTTGGGGCAACAGGGGCCCCGCAAGCGCCGCCGGCGCCGCAAGCCCGCCCCCCAGAGGCAGGACGGATGAACGACGGGGTCAGGGCCTGGGTCGGCCTGGGCAGCAACCTGGAAGACCCGCTGCAGCAACTGGCCCGGGCCGTGACCGGGCTGGCCACCCTGCCCCGGTCCACTCTGCTCGACCAGTCTCCTTTCTATCGCAGCCGGCCCATGGGCCCCCAGGACCAGCCGGATTTCGTCAACGGCGTGGCGCTCCTGCAGACCAGCCTGCCCCCCCATGACCTGCTGGATCACCTGCAACGCCTGGAACAGGACCACGGCCGGGTACGCCTGCGCCACTGGGGCCCCCGGACCCTGGACCTGGACCTGCTGCTCTATGGCGACGAGGTGATCACCACCGACCGCCTCACAGTGCCCCACCCCGGCATCACCGAGCGGGACTTTGTGCTGCGCCCGATGCTGGACATCGACCACAATGCCACCCTGCCCGATGGTCGCCGCTGCCAGCAACTGCTTGACGACTGCACCGATAACCATCTGCAGCGACTGGAGCCGGTGGCCGGCGCGCCCCTTGCCTCGCCCCCGCCCCGCCATTAACCTTAGGGAGCCTCTGAAAAACCCTGGACCACGGCAACGTGCCGTAAGGCCCCGGAACAGAACGCTCAACCCGCCACTTTCCAGCAAAGGCGTCTTTTTATGGCTGTTACCATCAATACCCTGCGTGACTACAAGGACAAGGGCGAGGCTTTTGCGGTCCTCACCGCTTACGATGCGGCGTTCGCCCAGGTTGTCAGTGAAGCTGGCGTGGACGTCATCCTGATCGGCGACTCCCTGGGCATGGTGCTGCAGGGCAATGACAGCACCCTGCCGGTTACCCTTGAGGAAATCTGCTATCACACCCGCTGTGTCGCCGCTGGCAACCGTGGCTCCCTGATCATGGCCGACATGCCGTTCATGACCTATGGCACCATCCCGGACGCCCTGGACAACGCCGCCGAACTGATGCGGGCCGGCGCCCACATGGTGAAACTCGAGGGCACCGACTGGATGAAGGACACCATCACCGCCCTCAGCGAGCGCGGTGTGCCAGTGTGTGCCCACCTGGGCCTGACCCCGCAGTTCGTCAACAAGTTCGGTGGTTACAAGGTCCAGGGCCGCGACGAGAAACACGCCGAGCTGATGATCGAGCACGCCAGCGATCTGGTGGCGGCCGGCGCCGATATCATCCTGCTCGAGTGCGTTCCGGCGCCCCTGGCCGCCCGCATCACCCAGGCGGTGGCCGCGCCCGTGATCGGTATTGGTGCAGGCAAGGACACCGACGCCCAGGTACTGGTTCTCCATGACATGCTAGGCATTCCGGAAGGCCGCAAGGCCAAGTTCGTCAAGAACTTCCTGGCCGAAGGCGGCAGCATTCCCGGCGCCATCCAGGCCTACGTCAAGGCCGTCCGCGAACGCACCTTCCCCGGCGAGGAGCATACGTTCAAGTAATGCGTACCGTACATACCATCAAGGAACTGCGGGCCGTTATCCGCAGCTATCGGGCCCAGGGCAAGCGGGTGGGACTGGTACCCACCATGGGCAACCTCCATGAGGGTCACCTGGCCCTGGTGCGCCGGGCCCTGGAGGCCTCGGATGTGGTGGTCACCAGCATCTTCGTCAACCCGATGCAGTTCGGCGCCGGCGAGGACCTGGACGCCTACCCCCGCACCCTGGCGGAAGACCAGCGCCGGCTGGAAGCCGAGGGCAACAACCTGCTGTTTGCTCCGACGGTGGAGGAAGTCTACCCGGACGGCCTCGCCCGCCAGACCCAGGTCTCGGTACCGGAGGTGAGCGAAGGCCACTGTGGTGCCAGCCGCCCCGGCCATTTCGATGGCGTGGCCACCGTGGTCACCATGCTGTTCAACATGGTGCAGCCGGACGTGGCCGTGTTCGGTGACAAGGACTACCAGCAGCTCGCGGTGATCCGCAAACTGGTCAGGGACCTGTTCATTCCAGTGGACGTCATTGGCCTGCCCACCATCCGGGAGAGTGATGGCTTGGCCATGAGTTCCCGCAATGGCTACCTGTCCACCGCGGAACGGAAGGTGGCACCGGCCTTGCATCGAGTCCTCTCGGAGACTGGCAGGGCCCTGACCGATGGCAGCGACGACTTTGCCGGCCTGGAAGCCTCGGCCCGCGACACCCTGGCCGCCGAAGGCTTCCGCCCGGATTACTTCAATATCGTCAACAGCCTGACCCTGAAACCGGCAGTACCCGGAGACCGCCAGCTTACCGTGCTGGCGGCGGCGTTCCTGGGAACCACGCGATTGATAGACAACCTGTCAGTTGAACGCTGACTCCCTGTAGCGAAAGGAAGCGACATGGCAAAGGAAAGTTCATCCCTGGTCCGTAAACCGGAGTGGCAGGCCCTTCGCGAGCACCAGGCCGAACTCGCGACAACCCATATGCGGGCACTGTTCCAGGAAGACCCGGAGCGATTCCGGCGCTTTTCCATCGAGGCCGCTGGCCTCAGGCTGGACTACGCCAAGAACCGCATCCGCGGCGACACCCTGCCCCTGCTGACCGGCCTGGCCCGGGCCTGCGGCCTGCCGGAGGCGATCGAGGCCATGTTCTCCGGTGCTGCCATCAACAACACCGAGAACCGCCCCGCCCTGCACACCGCCCTGCGGGCCGACGCTGACAGCGATATCCGGGTCAACGGCGAGAATATCCTGCCGGAGATACAGGCCACCCTCGACCGCATGGAAACCTTTGTGGAACAGGTCCACCAGGGCCAGTTGACGGGGTTCAGGGGCGATGCCCTGACGAACGTGGTGTCCATCGGTATCGGCGGCTCCTACCTGGGTCCCTGCATGGTGACCGAGGCCCTCAGGCCCCTCACCCGCAACGGCGTGCGCTGCCACTACGTGGCCAATATCGACGGCACCGATATCAGTGAGGTGCTGCGGCAGGTGAGGCCGGAGAGCACCCTGTTCCTGGTGCAGTCCAAGTCCTTCGGCACCCAGGAGACCCTGGCCAACAGCCAGTTGGCCCGCCAGTGGCTGCTGGATGCCGGCGCCAGCGAGACCGACCTGGGACAGCATTTCGTGGCGGTAACCGCCAATGGCCCCGCCGCCAAGGCATTCGGCATACAGGAGCACGCCATCTTCCCCATGTGGGACTGGGTGGGCGGTCGTTACTCCCTGTGGTCCGCCATCGGCCTGCCCATCGCCCTGACCCTGGGCATGGACGCCTTCCGCCGGCTGCTGGCCGGGGCTCGTGACATGGACCGGCACTTCCGCCAGGCGCCGCTGGAGGACAACATGCCGGTGGTGATGGCCCTGCTGGGGGTGTGGTACGTGAACTTCTGGGGCGCGGATACCCACGCCATCCTCACCTACGACGAATACCTGAAGCAGTTACCCGGCCACCTCCAGCAACTGGATATGGAGAGCAACGGCAAGCGCGTGGATCGCAACGGTCACCCCGTGGACTACGCCACCGGCCCGGTGATCTGGGGCGGTGTCGGCGCCAACGGCCAGCACGCCTACCACCAGCTACTGCACCAGGGCACGGTGCTGTCGCCAGCGGATTTCATTATCCCCCTGAAGAGCTATAACCCGGTGGCCAACCACCACGCCACCCTGTTCGCCAACTGCCTGTCCCAGAGCCAGGCGCTGATGCAGGGCAAGACCGAGGCCGAGGCCCGGGCGGAACTGCAGGACCAGGGGCTGCCGCCGGAGGAGGTGGAGCGGCTGGTGCCCCACAAGGTGATCCCCGGCAACAAGCCCTCCAATACCCTGGTATTCGACAGGGCCACCCCGGAAACCATCGGCGCCCTGGTCGCCCTCTACGAGCATCGCACCTTTGTACAGGGGGTGGTCTGGAACCTGAATTCCTTTGACCAGTGGGGGGTGGAACTTGGCAAGCAACTGGGCAAGCCCATCCTGCAGCAGCTCAATGACGGGATCAGCGACAACGGCCTGGACAGCTCAACCGCCGGCCTGATGCGCCTGTTCCGGGGCGAATGACAGGGCCGCTCCGGGATAGTTGGTAGAGGAGACTAGCGCCAGCGGAAGTCTGCTGGCCACAGTTTCTGGCCACTGCGATAGGCGTTCCACAGCTCCCGATAGCTGCGCCCGTCCAGCGGGTGGATACGATCCCCCGCCAGCTCCGCCAGGGGCCGAAGTACAAAGGCATTCTCGAGAATTTCCGCCCGGGGAATATCAACACCATCCCTGGGCCGATCCAGATCGCCATAGGTGAGGATATCCAGGTCCAGGGTACGGGGGCTGAAACGCTTGGCATCGGGCCTGCGCCCGTGGTCCAACTCGATGGCCTTGAGGCACTGGCTCAATTCCGCCACCGTCTTGTCGGTTGTCAGCCCCACCACCAGGTTGAAGAAGGGCGAACCATCGAATCCCACCGCCTCGCTCTCGTAGACCGGCGACACCTGCAACTCACCGAAGGTCCGGGCCAGGGCATCCAGGCCGGCGCGGATATGGCGCTCCCGGTCCACGTTACTGCCCACACCGATGAACACTTCCACGGTATCGCCCATCACCAGTCACCCCGCTGGATGCGTACGCCCACCTGACGGGCCGTGGGCACCGCCCCCGGCTTCCACAGGGTCAGGCGGATTGCCGGGATGGCAAAGGTGGCCATCAGGTCGCCGGCCAGTTTCTCGGCCGCGGTCTCCAGCAACGCCGGCTGGCATTGCTCGAAGAACCGCTGCACATGGTCACTTACGGCAGCATAGTCCAGCGCCTGCCCCACGTCATCGGAGGCTGCTGCCGGGCGATTGTCCCAGGCCATCTCCAGGTCGAGGCGCAGCTCCTGGTGGACCTCCCGCTCCCAGTCGTAGACGCCAATCACCGTCTCCACGGCCAGGCCTTCGATCAATACACTGTCGGTCAAACCCTTGTCTCTCCAGAATCCGATTGAACCGCCGTCGCCAACGGGATAAGGTCGTGGGTTTCGGACTTCAGCAGCCCCACAGACCATGGACGTAGCCAACCAGCCACTCCTGCTTATTGCCATCTGCGCCCTCGCCTACCTGGCGGGGTCGATACTGTTTGCCATTCCCATCTGCCGGCTGTCCGGGCTGACGGACCCGCGGGTGCTTGGTTCCCGCAACCCCGGCGCCACCAATGTCTACCGCAGTGGCGGTCCGCTGCCGGCGGCCCTCACCCTGCTGCTGGACGCCCTCAAGGGCGCCCTGCCGGTATGGCTGGCCCAGACCTTCGGCTTTTCAGTGTTCGCCCAGGCCATGGTGGCCCTGTGCGCCGTCACCGGTCACATGGTACCCCTCTGGTACCGCTTCCAGGGCGGCAAGGGCGTGGCCACGGCCCTGGGCTGCGGCCTGGTGCTGGCACCGCTCACCACCATCCTGCTGGCCCTGATCTGGCTGCTGATCGTGTGGCGCTGGCGGATTTCCGCCCTGGCCTCCATCATTGCCCTGGGCTCCGGACCGGTGATCAGCGCCCTGCTGGAACCGGACACCCTGCCCATGTTCGGCCTGCTGGCCATCGTTATCGTGATACGCCACCGCAACAACCTGATCCGCCTGGCCCAGGGGCGGGAAAGCCGCTTCTAGCTCAAACCCTCCAAACGCTCTTCCGCGAGCCCCGGCAGGGTATCCATCGGCCAGCGGGGCTTCGCCACGATACGGTCGCCGTCCCGCTGACCGGCCAGCAGTCGCTGGCAGCCGGCATAGGCGATCATGGCGCCATTGTCGGTACAGAATTCGGGGCGCGCATAAAAGACGGTCGCCTGTTTCTTCCGCGCCATGGCTTCCAGGGCGGCCCGTAGCCGCCGGTTGGCGCTGACGCCGCCGGCCATCACCAGGCGGTCGCAATCCGCCGCCTCCAGGGCCCGTCGGCACTTGATCACCAGGGTATCCACCACCGCGCTCTCGAAGGCCAGCGCGATATCGGCCCGGGTCTGGTCGTTCCAGTTACCGGCCTTCTTCTCGGCGGTAACGGTATTCAGGGTAAAGGTCTTCAGGCCACTGAAGCTGAACTCCAGGCCCGGGCGGTCGGTCATCGGGCGGGGGAATCGGTACACGCCTTCCCGCCCCTGTTCCGCCAGGGCGGCGACGCGAGGGCCGCCGGGGTAGTCCAGTTCCAGCATCTTGGCCGCCTTGTCGAAGGCCTCGCCGGCGGCATCGTCCACCGACTCCCCCAGCAACTGGTACTCGCCGATTCCGGCCACCTTTACCAGTTGCGTATGACCACCGGACACCAGCAAGGCCACGAACGGGAACGCCGGCGGGTTATCCTCCAGCATCGGCGCCAGCAGATGGCCTTCCATGTGGTGAACCCCCAGTACCGGCACATCCAGGGCCAGCCCCAGGGCATGGGCCACGGAACCGCCCACCATCAATGCCCCCACCAGGCCCGGCCCGGCAGTGTAGGCAATTCCCGCAATGTCCCGCCGCTGACAGCCCGCCTTGCCCAGGATCTCATCGCACAGGGGCAGCAGCTTGCGGACATGGTCCCGGGAGGCCAGTTCCGGCACCACGCCGCCGTAGTCCGCGTGCATGTCGGTCTGGCTGAACAGCGCGTCCGCCAGCAGGCCGCGCTCGCTGTGATAGAGGGCCACGCCAGTCTCGTCGCAGGAAGTTTCGATGCCCAGAATCAGCATGGGGCCGGTACCTCGGGTAACTTGGTGGTGAAATTGGCGGCATTCTAGCAGGGAACCCCCGGAAAAGTCCTGAATGCCGGCCCGGATCCATCGGTAGATCCGGACCTTTCAGGAGGCTCCCCTGTCCAATAAAAGCCTGCCGATAATTTCACCAGGTAATTGACGGTGGCGTAGTCCAGGCGCTATCATTGCCGGCCTTAAATAGGACTGGCCGATTTTTGTCCGATATTTCTAACCGAATTCAAGGTAGGTGATTGTTAATGCCAGCTGTTAAAGTGAAAGAGAATGAACCGTTTGACGTAGCGCTGCGTCGTTTCAAGCGTTCCTGCGAGAAAGCAGGCGTGCTTTCCGAAGTGCGTCGTCGCGAGCACTACGAGAAGCCGACCGCTGTTCGCAAGCGCAAGGCTGCCGCTGCCGTCAAGCGTCATCTCAAGAAGCTTCAGCGGGAACAGCGCAAGTTCGAGCGCCTGTACTAAGAGCGGTCCAGGCCCTGCACGTCAGGGTTTTGAACCCGTTCATGGCGCGACACATCTGTCGGCTCCATACTGGTAAAACCGAGAGATGAGCGCACATTGAAATGCCGTCGGGGCATGGCTCCGACGGCATTTTGCGCTGTGCCCGATAAGCTTTTCTGGATAATAAGTACCGGTACAGCAACAGCCTTTCAGATCCAAGACGGAGTAGGCATGAGCGGACTGATCCCCCAGCGTTTTATCGAAGACCTGCTGGACAGGACGGATCTTGCCGAGCTCATTGGCTCCCGCATCACCCTCAAGAAGGCCGGCGCCAACTACAAGGCCCGCTGCCCTTTCCACGATGAGAAGACCCCGTCGTTCAATGTCCGGCCGGACAAGGGCTTCTATCACTGTTTCGGGTGCGGGGCCCATGGCGATGCCATCAGCTTCGTGCGGGAGTTCGAGGGTCTGGACTTTACCGCCGCAGTGGAGGAACTGGCCCGCCGCGCCGGCCTGGAAGTGCCCTATGACCGGGTCGCCAGCGAACAGATCAAACAGGCGAAGACCCTGACCGATGCCCTGGACTTCGCCAACCAGTTCTACCGCAATCGCCTGGCCAGCCCGGAAGGCTCCCTGGCCCGGGAATACCTGACCGAGCGGGGCCTGGACCCGCAGGTCATCGAGATGTACCAGATCGGGTTTGCCCCCGGCGCCGGCACGGCCCTGTACAACGCCGCCAGCGACGAACTGCGCAAGCCGCTGATCGAGACCGGCACGGTATCGGACAAATATGGCCGGCCCCGGGACCTGTTCCGCAACCGGGTGATGTTCCCGATCCGCAATACCCGGGGCCGGACGGTGGCCTTCGGTGGCCGCACCCTGGGGGATGACAAGGCCAAATACATCAACTCGCCGGAGTCGGACGCGTTCCACAAGAGCCGGGAGATCTACGGCTTGTTCGAGGCGCGCCAGGCACTGCGCCGCGTCGACAAACTGCTGGTGGTGGAAGGCTACATGGATGTCATCGCCCTGGCCCAGTACGGCATCCACTACGCGGTGGCCGCCATGGGCACCGCCACCAACCAGGACAGCCTGGCCGCGCTGCTGAAGCAGACCCGGCACCTGGTGTTCTGCTTTGACGGCGACACCGCTGGTTACCGGGCCGCGGACCGGGCCATGGAGAACGCTCTGGAGCTGCTGACCGACGGCATTCACCTGCAGTTCCTGATGCTGCCAGACAAGGAAGACCCGGACACCCTGATCCGCAAGGAAGGGGCCGAGGCCTTCGAAAAACGCATCGGCCAGGCGAAACCCCTGTCCCGGTATCTGTTCGACCGGATGCAGGAAGGTCTCGACCTGAGCCTGCCGGAAAACCAGGGGGAATTGCGCTCCCGGGTGGAACCGCTGCTGAGCCGCATGCCCATGGGCAGCCTGCGCAATGCCATGTGGCAGGAGATGATGCGGCTGTGCCGGCCACCCCGACCGGTATGGCAGAACAACAAGGGTAACCGTGATGGCTACCGGCAGAACGGCCCTTCCGCAGGGGGCGTTTCCGAGGAACGGGTACCAGTGCGCCTGAGCAAGAACCACATGCTGTGCGCGGCCATGCTTGAAGCTCCAGAAATGGCCAGCGAACTGAAGGACTTTTGCCGCCAGGATCGCCAGCTCGACCGGGCTGCCGCGTTTGCTGACTGGCTAACAGAGAATGAACTTAAAACCCGGGCGCAGGTTTATCAGCGGCTGGCACGCTCGCCAGACGAGCAACAGCGTTTTCAGTCACTGTTTGACGGCATTGAACATATACCATCGCGCCACGAGGCGATAGACAGCGCTCAATCTATGCTTTCACCTAATGACGAGAGCCGCAGAAAGCGGCACTCAAGCGCATTACGAGATAAAAATCTCGTCAGAGCTTCGGAGCTATCAGAAGAAGAACGACAGCAGTTCAAGGCATACTTCCAGCGCATCAGCAAAAACACTGACAGTGCTTGAGAAAGTGCTTATGAAATCAGGGGGTTTGGCAAAAGAAGGTTGGAAGCAAAGGATTTTTTTCGGCCACGACTTGAAACCGAAACCACTGATCACCATCTAACCATCCGGTGGCAGTCGTTTCCCGCGACAGCTATAATGGTTGTTTAACTTTTTTCCTTTTTACCATCAAGTTCACAGGGTGTCTATGTCAGGCAATTCTCAGAAATCCCGTTTGAAAGACCTCATTGCCCGAGGAAAGGAGCAAGGTTACCTGACTTACGCCGAGGTCAATGACCACCTGCCTGAGGATATCGCGGATCCGGATCAGGTAGAAGACATTATCCGCATGATTAATGACATGGGCATCCAGGTCAGCGAGGAAACCCCTGACGCTGACACCCTGCTCATGACCGAGGGCGACTCCACCGCCGACGAAGCCGCTGCCGCCGAAGCCGCCGCTGCCCTTGCCGCCGTTGAATCCGATGCCGGCCGCACCACCGACCCGGTGCGCATGTACATGCGTGAAATGGGCACCGTGGAACTGCTGACCCGGGAAGGCGAGATCGTTATCGCCAAGCGCATCGAGGAAGGCATCCGCGATGTAATGGCCGCTATTGCCCACTTCCCGGGCACCGCCGGCACCGTGATCCAGGCCTACGATCGCATTATCGAGAATGAAGGCCGCATCAGCGACATCGTATCCGGCTTCCTCGACCCGGACGATGCCGAGCCTTTCATGGGCGAGGACACCACCGACACCTCCTCCGACGATGACACCTCGTCCAGCGACGACGATGACGACGATTCCGAAGAAGAGAAGGAAAGCGGCCCGGATCCCGAGGAAACCCGCCTGCGCTTCGAACTGCTGCGGGAAAAGCTGGCCGTTGCCGAAAAGAATCTGGAGAAGCACGGTCGCGCCCACAAGAAGACCCAGGAGGCCCTGAACGAACTCGGTCAGGTCTTCGCCCCCTTCAAGCTGGGCAACAAGGCGTTTGAGGAACTGGTGAACGTCGTTCGCTCCACCAACGAATTGGTGCGTGAGAATGAACGCGCCATCATGAAGATCTGCGTGCGTGAGTGCCGCATGGACCGGAAGGAATTCATCAAGTCCTTCCCCGGCAACGAGACCAACCTGGACTGGGCCGAGAAGATCGCCCGCTCCCGCAAGCCTTACGCCGCCGCCATCAGCGAGCGCCTGGACGAGATCGTCCGTCTGCAGAAGCGCATTGCCAACGTGCAGAGCGAAGTGGACCTGGCCATCCCGGACATCAAGGAAATCAATCGCCGCGTGTCCATCGGTGAGGCCAAGGCCCGTCGCGCCAAGAAGGAAATGGTGGAGGCCAACCTGCGTCTGGTTATCTCCATTGCCAAGAAGTACACCAACCGTGGCCTGCAGTTCCTGGACCTGATCCAGGAGGGCAACATCGGTCTGATGAAGGCGGTGGACAAGTTCGAGTACCGTCGTGGCTACAAGTTCTCCACCTACGCCACTTGGTGGATCCGGCAGGCCATCACCCGCTCCATCGCGGACCAGGCCCGCACCATCCGGATTCCGGTGCACATGATCGAGACCATCAACAAGCTCAACCGCATCTCCCGCCAGATGCTGCAGGAGATGGGCCGCGAGCCGACCCCGGAAGAGCTGGGCGAGCGAATGGAGATGCCCGAGGACAAGATCCGCAAGGTGCTGAAGATCGCCAAGGAGCCGATCTCCATGGAAACCCCCATCGGCGACGACGAAGACAGCCATCTGGGGGATTTCATCGAGGACATCCAGGCCCTCTCGCCGGTGGATTCCGCCACCGCCGAAGGCCTGCGGGAAGCCACCCGCTCCGTCCTCGCCGGCCTTACCGCCCGGGAGTCCAAGGTACTGCGCATGCGCTTCGGTATTGAGATGAACACCGACCACACCCTGGAAGAAGTCGGCAAGCAGTTCGACGTCACCCGGGAGCGGATCCGTCAGATCGAAGCCAAGGCCCTGCGCAAACTGCGTCACCCGTCACGGTCTGACCACCTGCGCGGCTTTATCGACGACCAGGGCAACGGTTAAACCGGCCAACACAGTAGCGGGCGCCATGCCTCAACGGTATAATGGCGCCCGCTTTGTTTCCGGCAGGGCAAAAATTCCAGAAAGAGCTTATTGCTCAGTTGGTTAAACTGCTGGAACAACGTCTTTGGGCCTATAGCTCAGTTGGTTAGAGCAGAGGACTCATAATCCTTTGGTCGCTGGTTCGAGTCCAGCTGGGCCCACCACTATTTTGAATGACTTAGCCCGCAACGTGCGGGCCTTGTTACTCCTAAAACCTTGTTTTGTAAGCAAACAGGAAAAATCTGGCCAACAGAGAGCCAAGAACTCTAGACTGGATCGACGCCAGTATCTAAGTCACCAGACTTGAGCGATTCGGCATCTACATTAAGCTTCACAAAGTTTGTGAGGTAAGAAACAGCGGTTTGACCATCACGGTCAGCATACATCTCACTAAGGTCATTAAATCCGGAAATGTCGCTCAACCTCTCGGCGAACTCTTCAACAGCATCTTGGATTGCAGCTAATACTTCATCGCCGACATCGTTTCGAAGCAGAGCAAAGAGCTCAAAATCGTAATAATCAGCCTCAGATACTGGGTCAAGCCAGACATACAAAGCCCTGATATAGCTCCTACCCTCATCCCCCTCAACTTTCGCTATACCATCTAGACGTGATAGAGCTTCAGGCAGGACCTTGAACAAATGTTCGTTAAATTTATCCGGTAGCGCCGTCCTTGAGTAACGATTTGTGCGCCATCGTACAAAGCATTGGCGATCAATCTCCGGCATTTTCGCCAGCTCGACGCCTCTCAAAACCTCTAATAGCTCACCTTTGTCTACAGTAACGGCAGCTTCGGCCTTTGCCTCATACCACTGACCTTCTATGTTCAACTGCAGCTTCCTGACACTCTGGACAAACTGATTACCATGAAAAACGTCGCGATCCCTTATTGGACGCAACACATACAGCTCCACGCAGGGATCCATGCCGTCTGTTCGGCAGGCAATATCGCAATCCTGAGATATTACGGCCAAAATCGCATTTTCCGGCATCAGCTTCGCACGCCCTCGAAGATCTGGTCTGGCGAGAGAGCTCAGCCATGCCAAACAAACATCATGACCTACATCGCTAACTCGAAAATAGGTACCCTGACGAAGCCCAACCTCATGCAAAAGCCTTTGCCCCATCGAACTCACGACAAAGCGCTCCTTACGTATGACGGGTTAGCTCGTGAAGCGACTCGTCACCAGATACCGAAGATCGAGAGCTGTAATCTGAAATCTGATTAAGCTTCTCACCGATGGCGGCTGCCACATTAGTAATCGCTTCAGAGTCGAGCTCTTCCTGCACTAAAAGATCAAACAGGGTAACACCATTTATCGAATAATTTTTAGCCATCGCTCCAGGGCTCTTGGGAAGAATCTGAGCCAAGCCCTGAATTATAGGTCTCAGTTGGAAGACTCTTTGGCGAGTTTGAGTATTTGCAGTTCGCTCCGAATCTTGTCCTTTTGAGTATGAATAGAGTGTCTGTCTGGTCACACCAAAGATTTGCGCAATATCCTTATTTGGTAGACCAAGTGAGATCTTTGTTGCTCGGATGACATCGCCAATACCTAGAGCACCTTCTTCCCCTCCCCCTTCCTCATTAAGATTATTGCCTTCTTCAAAATTGGCACTACTCCAATAGTCACCCTCAAAGTTTACGACATAAGCTCTTGGCTCGGTCAGCTCATCCAGAAACACCTCAGAATCAGCTGCATGCGATGAGAAGAGGAAGGCTCCCGCTACCGCCGCCGTGGCGACGCCATTAACGTTACTCCACACTTTCTACCTCCTTATACCCCCAAGCCTCCTTAGCATCTTCGGAAATTGCGCCCCAAAACACTTTGTTTGCATCTTCGTACAGAGGCTCAAGAGACGCAACAATACTCTCTATATCGAACACTGGACTACCGCTAAAGTTCTTTATATGGTCAACATCAAGAATCCCATAGGTCTCACCAGATACATTCAGCCATTCTCGGTACCCCTTAATGAGCAACGCACATCTCTTATCAGCTTCCACCAGATTATCTGGCAACACTTTCTGAATTTTTCCATCATTACTCGGCAGCTCTTCAAACCCAACTTTTATAGTTTGACCGGGAGAAGTCTCCGCTTGTTTGACTGTAAATCCATGGATATGCCTTCTTCCGTCAAGTGCTTCGAGATGCGCAGGAAGAATATCTTCCGAGATAAATTCTCGCAATTGCCTACCGTTGGAAGGTGCGATTACATCGACGTATCTCAACCCGATACTTTTTAACAGTGATTTTTCCAAGCCCGGAATAACATCACGACAGATACCTAATAGCTCTTTAAACGTCCCGCTGAACATCTCAAAAGTTGAGTAATTTGTACTCTTCAAAACGATGGTGTTCTGAGAGATCTCGAAAATATCCTGTTCACCGGCTGCTCTGTAGAGGTAGCGCTTTCGTTGCTGCTTTCGCTGTCGAACCTGTTGGGTCGTAGGATCAATCATTACATCCACCAGCTCTGCCTGGCTCTCGATGTTTTCTGAAAAGCCTTTTTCAATCATATTAACGTGCAGCTCATGAAGCAGCTCTGGAGTTGCCGCCGTAAGCGCCGGGACGTCAGAAAATCGCAGATGTATGACCGCGTGCACGAGAGGGGCTTGAGCCAAGATTCGTTTCATTTTTTACCTTTCGCGATGCTGGTACCCAAAGTGAGGTGAAATTTTACACCTTTTTTTACACTCCCCGCCACCATAGCCCACTAACGGTCCTTTTACCATTAAGGAGAGCACATCATCGCAGGAGCCACGCTCAGGGCCCCTCCCAACAGCAATTTAGCACCGCGTGATCTTGGGCGCGGCTTGCGGGCAACTTCAAACTTTCCTTGGCTCCACAGAAAATGGACCTGGCTGTATCGAAACTCGGGCGCTATGGCGACCAAGACATCGATGATATACACACGCTGTTTGATCATGGCCCATCCATCGATGAGTTCAAATGCCGGGCTGAAGAGGCCCGTAAGTACTATCCCGGCAACCTGGACAGATTGGCAGGAAACATTGCCCACGTTATAAAAACGTATACAAAATAGCCAACGCAGATCCCTCATGAATTCCTTGCTTCACGTCGCACATAAAGGACTCGACCGTGTGATAGACCAAGAAGTTGTGAAAGCAGCTCTTGAGGTCTGGCATCAGGGTTATGTCCCGAGACTTTCGGGGTTACCTCCGGAGGAGCGACGCCTGGCCGGCTACTTGGTTGATCGTCTCTCCAGATTCAACCGTCTAAGTGCCGAGCAGAAGAAAGGGCTGCAAACCGTTGCCGCTGAAACCAAGGCAAAGTTGCCGGAACGTTTGTCTCGCGAACGTGTCGATGGCCTGGCAAAATCCTGGGGCCTCGATCACGATCTGCGTCCGTTTATGAAAGCCTTGCTTCCCTTCCAGACGCGGCACTACAAACGCCAGTTCGATAAAACTGCGGCCTGAACCTACCATTCAGGACGAGCCCCTCTCCGAAACTATAGTTCGGAAACCCATGGTCAAATGCGCATGACTGCACCCGCAGTCTTACGGCCAGCCCCCCAATAGCATTGATTTTCATTTACGTTGTTTCTTGCGTATTATCCCCAGAGTTATAAAGCGATCCCGCTGGACTCCAAACATCCTCCCGATATAGCGACGCATCCATGAACCGTACCTCCACCTTTCTCGCCTTTCCCGTAGATCAGGCCATTCCCGCTTTTCGGCAGATGGCGACCGCCTGGGAACTCCCGGTGGCTGATGAAGGCGGAACGCTTCTGGTGTCTCTTGACCACGGCGAGATTCGCGTTGGCCCCGAGAAGTCGGGCACGAGCGTTCGGGTTGCAGCGGCGAATGCGGGGAACCTGCAGATGCTTCGTGATCTGCTCACGGAGCAGCTTACCGCCCATGGCCTCGCGCCGTCGTGGGAGGGTGCCTCCGCTGGCCGGCAGCCGGCGAACCTTTCCATTGCGCGGGTGGTGGAGATCCTGGACCTGTCCCCGTCCTACCGGCGGGTTACCCTGGATGGGCCGGATCTGGCCCGTTTCGCCCATGGTGGGCTGCATTTCCGGTTGCTGTTTGGTCCGGAAGGCGCGGGATGGCCCGAGGTCAATGAGCGGGGCGTTACCCAGTGGCCCGGAGGCCCCGGTAGTTGGCACCGCCCCGTCTATACGACACGGGATATTGTCTGCCGGGGAGAAGCCGCAACGCTGAGCTTTGATGTCTTCCTCCATGAAGGTGGCCGGGTGACTGAATGGACGGAGAAGGTGCAGCCGGGAGATGAAATTGCGCTGACCGGGCCGGGCGGAGAGAACGGGCAGCGAGACGCCCAGTGGCGGGCGTTTATCGGGGACGAAACCGCCCTGCCCGCCATCGCCCGGATGCTGGCCGCAGCACCGGAGACATTGCAGGGGGAGGCGGTGATTTTCGTACCGGAACAGGATGACATCCAGCCACTCTCCCATCCCAAGGGCGTCAATGTCCGTTGGGTGCTGCGGAGCAGCGGTGAAACCCCGCTTGATGCGCTCTCGACCATGGCGCTACCGCAGACCAGTCGTCATGTGTTCTTTGCCGGGGAGAAGGCCGAAGCGCTGTCCGCCCGTTCCATCCTGCTGGATCGGGGCCTCGCCAAGGGCGAATTCGTGGCCGCCACCTACTGGAATCAAGGCTGATATCCTTGAACCATTCCCGGAATGGCAAGCTGCCAGGTTCCTTCTACTTTGGACAGTCATCATTCGACTGCGGTGCCCGCCCATAAAAAAGGCCGGCAAGGAGCCGGCCAGAAACTATCGTCCAACAATCACATGCAGATCGCCGCAATGACTGTATGTGATTAATATACGTAGCTAACCAATTTCGGATCAATAAGTACCTACAACGATGCGGACACCCGCACCAGGGCCGGACGGAAGCCGCCTCAGGCGCTGTCCCGGGAACGGGCGTAGTCCGCAAACCGTCGCAACAGGCTGGTGGCCTGCGGGGTCTGCCTGACGTTGGCCAGCAGGGCCGCAGGGTCCTGCCCTTCCCCTTCCAGGTCACGGGCCTGGGTTTCCAGGTAGCCCTTCATGATGTGCTCGTCAAACTCCGGGTGAAACTGCACGCCCCAGGCATGTTGCCCGATGCGGAAGGCCTGGTGGGGCTCTCCGTCCGACCGGGCCAGTAGCCTGGCTGCCGCGGGCAGTTCCAGCACCGACTGGGCATGGGTCAGGTGGGCGGGAAATTCAGTCGGCAACTGGCCCAGCAATGGGTCCCGTTCGCCATCGGTATTCAGCCCTATCTGGAAGGTCCCGGATTCCCTGCCCTGCTCACGGAAACCCACCCGACCGCCAAAGGCATGGGCCAGGAGCTGGTGACCGTAGCACACACCAAGCACGGGCACGTCCTGCCCAACGGCCTCCCTCAGCCAGGCAGCGGTCTGCTCACTCCATGACTCCCGCTCGGTCACCATGGCGGGAGAGCCGGTAACGACAACTCCCTGCCAGTCGGTCACGGAGTCCGGAGGCCCTTCCCGGGTGACATCCCTGACCACCAGGTCCGCCACCCCTTCCAGGTGTCGCAGAAACCAGTCCTCAAAATCGCCAAACGTCTGGCGGATGGTCGGGTAGGTGGATCCGGTCTTGAGAATCAGAAAGCTGGCCATGGACTGACTGGGCTCCTCGCTAACAGTGGCTGGGTGTGGAAAAGCCTCAATATAACATGGTCCTCCGGTCCCAGCCTTTCCCAGTCTGTCGCAATAGCCGCCGGTTGGTTGCCCCCATTTAATGACTTAACTGCTACTCATGTCATAGTCACCCGGTATGGGACCTCCTACCATCGTGGATCTGGAAGTAAAATGGGCCGAGCAGTCCAGACGTGACACCACAAGGGCAGTGGACATAACAATAGTAATGGGAGAGGGATGTGGCACGAAACCGTGATGGATGGTGGCTGGCAGCCGTGATTTCGCCGTTGATCCTGCTGGGGGTGTGGATGCTCTGGCCTGATCCGCCCAGGTCCACGCCATCCTGGACTTCGCCGGGGGACACCGTCCGCCCCGACCGGACCATTGCCAGCCAGTGGCAGGAGCCCGTGGCCTCTGCCGGCGTTCCGGCGGAGAGTGCGACGCCATCACAGGCGGCTCCGGAACAGGCTGACTCCGCCGAGCCGGAAATCAGTCTGGACAGGCTCCAGCACGCCCTCGCCAATATTGCCATTGACGGGAACGGCGACCTGGTACTGGACGAGATAGCCCTGGTGTCCCTGCGCCAGGCCTTCCAGGGCCTGGAGAATGCCGGTCCGGACACCCTGGAGGACCTGAAACTCTATGTGGAAGCGGGCCTGGCGGGTGACACCGGGGCCCAGGCTGCAAGAATCCTGGGCGACTATATCGACTACCGCAAGGCCCTGACAGCAGCGGAGGCCGAGTGGGCTGAACTGGAGGACCTTGGCCCCCGGGAGGAGCTGGAACGCACCATTGCACTGCGCCGGGAGCACATGGGGCCACTCACCGCCAGCCAGCTGTTTGCCGGCGAAGATGCCCACCAGCGCTATTTGATTGCCATGGAGGAAGTCCGTGCCGACCCGGAGCTCAGCCGGGAGCAGCGCCAGGAGGCTCTCAACCGCTTACGGGACGACCTGCGTTCCGGTGCCCTGCTGGTGAACAGTGAGGGCACCGACGCGGTCGAGAACCTCAGGTCGGAGCGCCAGGACTGGCAATCCATGGGGCTGAGCGAGGACACCCGTAACTACCTGGAACAGCAGACCCTGGGGCTGGTCGCCGCACGGGACCTGACCGGCAGTGACCGGCAGGACTGGCAGAACCGCTATGACCAGTTCGCCCAACAGCGGGACACCATTCTCGCCGCCGGGCTGACAGAGGATGAGAAGGCCCAGCAGGTCGAGGGATTGATGGCGACCTACTTCACCGAAGAGGAGGTGAAAGCCGCCCAAAACTGGTTGCCCCAGTACCTCAAGGCCGAGATCGACCGCGAGTGATTACTCAGGCACCGCCACCAGTCGGAACCCCGCAATGTCACTGATGGCCCGGAAACGGTTGGCGGCCCGGGCATGGATGGCCTGGAAGTGCCAGCTTCCACCACGGATTACCCGGTGCCGGCCCTCCTCTGGCCCCCTGGGATCCGTCACTGGCCCCTTCTCGTAGGGGCCGTACCAGTCCGCGCAGAGCTCCCAGGCATTGCCCAGCATGTCATGGAATCCCCAGGGGTTGGGGGCGTACTGTGCCACGGGTCCCGGTCCGTCGGAGCCGGGGAAGCTCTCGCATCCCGGTAGCACGGATTTGCCGGACACATTGGCCTGCTGGTGGGTGAGGCAGTTCCCGGTGTAGTAGGGCCCCTCGGTGCCGGCCCTGGCGGCGTACTCCCACTCCGCCTCGGTGGGCAGGCGGTAGTCCCACTCCGGATCCTGCTCGCTCAGGGCATTGATATACCAGTCCACCCACTCAGGCCTGAGACCGTCCACCGGACACCCGTCACCACACTCGGGAAAGGCGGAGGGCACCCCATCAACAAGCGCCAGCCACTGGCCACGGGTAACCGGGGTGGTCTGCAGGTAGAAGGACTCGGTGAGGGTAACCTGACGACGTATCTCGTCCGGTTCATGGCCCGGGGCATCCGGCGCACTGCCCATCATGAAGGTACCAGCCGGCACCTTGTTGAAGGTCATTCCCAGGTAGTTGGTCACCTGTTCCAGCTCGGAACAGGCACCCTGGCCCGACCATAACAGGGCCGCCAACACGACCGGTGCGAATAGCTTTGGCATGGATCGATCCCGGACTGGTTTCACTCTGGAGCGGTCAACCTGTTTACAGGGGACAGTAGCACAAACGCCGGTGATCGTTACCGACCACCGGCGTTTGTGTGTTTCAGGTGTCAGATCAGTCGAGTTCCTGCAGGATCAGGTCAGCCAGTACGCGGGAGCCGGCGGCCGTCGGGTGAATGCCATCGGAACTGATGTACTGGCCCTCATTGCCGGCAAAGGCAGGGCGGGTGTCGATGAAGTCAACACCCATCTGGGGATAGTTTGCTGCCTTGTAGGCCATGGACATGGTATTGATGGCGACATTATCCTCATCGTCCGTATCGTAATAGCCCAGGAAGATAATCTCCTGGATGCCATCGTTCTGCATGTCGTTGAACAGGCCCGCCAGGGTCTGCTCAATGCCGGTCAGCACTTCCTCGACACAGGCCTGGGTCTCGCAGTCGGCGCCGTCACCGAGCAGGAAGTCGTTGCCACCGCCGTTCATAATCACGGTCTCGATGCCATCCTTGTCGGCATTGTCGTACTGGTTGGGAATCGTATAGCGGCTGCTGCAAATCAGACTGCCACCGTTCACCTGGCAACCACTGCGGGCATGGGTGTCAATGCTTTCGTCCAGGTCGTCTTCCAGGTAGCTGTGGATATCCCCGGACAGCGCGAAGATGGAGTCACCAATAATCATCTTGTCGGCGCTGGAACCGCCACCGCCACCGATCGCCCAGACGTTGAATGCCACGCATGAGGTGACGGCCACAAGGCCGAACTGCTTTACGCTGTTCTTGAACATAACGACGAATCTCCTGCTTGTATTTTTTGTCTCAGTATCGCTTCACCGCTGAGTGGGGAAGCTGGTTGCTTACTGCTTCAGGCAGGAAAAGTGTAGGGGCGCGCCCACTGGAGAGGCTATAACGTGACCGGCAATATACCCCGCCCTAACGGGCCCGGGGCCTGCCGACCATCGGGTAACGGGACCTGCTTCACAGCACAGGCAATCCGGGGTCAGCCGTGGAACCGTCGGCGCAGGCGAGCGACCAGGCTTCCCGCCACAAGCAGCCCCAGGGCCGCCATCACGAACCACTCAGGCCAGTGGGTGAACCAGGAACTGAAACGCTCTCCCGGCGGGGTATAGGGCACTTCGCTGACCAGGCCGGACCGTTGCCGGAAGGGCGTGGCCGCCAGGATCCGGCCGGAGGGGGATACTATGGTGGAAGGGCCATTGTTGATGACATGGACCAGGGATACCCGGCTTTCCACGGCCCGCAGGACCGTGGCACCGGCGTGCTGGTAGGGCTGGCGCGAGTCACCGAACCAGCCGTTATTGGACAGCACCACCAGCAGCGGACTGGCCGGGGCCGCCGCCACCGAACGGGCGATATGACCGGGGAAGGCGCTCTCATAACAGATGGCCGGCACCAGGTGGGCACCGTTGACCGGGAAGGCCACCCGCTCCGTTCCCGGGGTCAGGTTGGCGAAGAAATCCCCCAGATAGTCCTCGGCCCAGTTCACCAGCCAGGGAAACTCCCGGGACAGTGGCAGGGTCTCCCCGAAGGCCACCAGACGGTGCTTTCGATACCGCGCCGCCAGCTCGCCGTTCTCCCCCAGGAACAACGCTGTGTTGTATTCCCGGAAGTCCCCCTCCCCACGCTGCTGCTCCGCATCATGGAAGATCAGCGGCACCCCAAGCGCGGACACATTGCGCCGGTAGGCGCCAGGCAGGTGCTCCACTTCGAAATAGCCCTTGTACCGGGTTTCCGGCCAGAGCACCACCTCCGCCCCGGCGGCCACCAGCTGTTCGCTCACCGCCATTTCCGGTGGCCAGGCCCTGGCGTAGCCTGTCTCCGGATCCGGTACCGAGGCACTGGGCGTTTCGTTGGGCTGTACCACGCCCACCGGCAGCCTGGGCCATTGGGCGACACGGTCATCCCAGTGCGCCAGGGACCACCAGCCAAAGCCCAGCCACACCATAAGTGCCAATACCCCGACACCGGCCGTCAGGGCGCTGCCGTGACGTGCCAGTGCTGGCTCCCGCCCCAGGCGCAGCAGTATCGCCGCGGCCACCAGGGCGTTGCTCACACCGATCATGAAATCAAGGCCGTAGACACCAGTGAGAGACGCCCCCTGAATGGCGGGCAGGAAGGCACTCTGGCTTTCACCCAGTTGCAGCGGAAACAATACCGGGAACCAGCCATAGAACAGCATCAGCAATATGGGGAAAGCCCATAGCGCATGGTGGTCCAGCCGGCGTTGCAGCCAGAGGTAGCTGACCATCAGTAGTGCCGGCAGTTGTGAGGTCAGCAGCCAGAACAGGGTGGCGCCGGCCAGGGCGGGTGCCAGGGGATAGTCCTTCAGGCGCTGCAGGAACTCCGCCATCCAGGGTGTTGCCACCAGGTACATGGCCAGGCCGGCGACCAGCCCCAGCAGGTAATGGGCCCGGTAGCCACGGCCATGGGCCGCCAGCAGCAACGGCACGAACCCCACCCAGGTCAGGGGATAGAACCCCGCGTAGTTATAGGGCACGGCCACCATGACACCGGTGGCCACCGCCCCCAGTAGCGGCAGTAGCCACGCCACCGGGGAGATCCGTCGATTCATCCCGAATCCCCCGTGTTCTGGCCAACGCTGAGCGCTTCCATCTGCTCCCGTATCAGGCGTCGTTTCTCAGCTTCCTCCAGGTCTTCCCGCTCCATTAGCATCTGCCGGACCAGGTGCGTATCGATCATGCGATAACTGGCGCTGTACAGCTTCGTCGTCAGGTCGTTCCCCAGGAAAGTCCGGCGCAAGGCATCCTGGAGCTGTAGGTGCAGGTAGGCACCTTCGGCGGTTCGTGGGGCACCGGGGGTCAGCTCCAGCAGGCTTTCCTCGGCCCGCCGGTAGGCCAGGAATGACGGTAGTACTCCGGCCACGTCCCGGGCCGCCGGTGGCGGCAGGCTCCTGTCCAGCAGTTCACGGACCCGCGCCAGGGCTGCCTCATCCGGCTTGGCCGGCAAACTCTCCGTCACGGCCAGCAGCAGGTTTTCGTAGGCTTCAAACTGCTCCGGGCGCTCCGCGTCTGTCAGGTGCAGGCGCTCGATGGCCTGGTCCACCCCGGCAAAGGCAACCTGTTCCTCCGGTGCCAGGGCAGGCAGGGTCACAACGTGACCACCGCCGGAATGCGCACCCGCCATGACACCGACGGGGCCAATGCCATTGAGCAGCGCCGCCACCCCCAGCAGGGCGACGGTCAGCATGGCAATGGCCGGCATCCAGCTGTCCCTGGGCCGGAGCTCCCTGTCCACGATTGTCATGGCATTGTCCTTGACCGGAGTATCATCGGGTCCACATCATAACCATTGCCTGCCCGTGGTCGTGATGACGGAGTTCACACGCCGGCATGGCTTCTCTTGCCGCCCACCCGGGAAAGACCGTCGGATGCATCCAGGCTGGTGTTTCCACCGGTTGATTGGTTACCCTAGCGTGCCGTTTGGTGAATTCGCGCCCCTTTCCCGTTTACCGGAGCCTGTTATGTCGCAGTGGTTGCAATGGAGTCTGATTGTGCTTGGCCTGGCCGCCATTGTCCTGCTGCTGGTCTTTATTGTCAGGCATGGGCGACTGCTCCGGTCACACCACCGCAAGCAGGCACGCCAGCAGGCATTCCAGGCGGAACGGCGTGAGAGCATGATCGAGAGCATCCGCATACTGGCCATGGCGGTGGAAGAAGACCAGGTGGAGTATTCCGAGGCCTGCCTGAGGATCAAGGGCCTGCTGGACCATGTGGCGCCGGAACTGCTGGAACAGTCACCCTATCGGATCTTCCTCGAGATCCACGACCAGATCCAGCACATGCCCACCCACCGGGCCCGGCAGCAAACTGATACCCGTTTTGTACGGAAGATGGACGAGGAACGCTTCGCCCTTGAGAAGAACCACTCGGACGCCATCCGCCGCGCCGCCACGGCGATTCGCCACCACACCTTTGACTGAGCCTTCCGGCCCGTGTCTTTACGATTTAGCGAGACCCGGTATCATCTTTTTGTAACGTTTTGTAACAGGGCGTCGTCGCGGGTCACTTGAAAATAAAGCACTTTTATACGCTTTGTAACGGATAGCAAGCTGAAAGGTGATCTCCGGGCCGCCTCCACTGAGCAAACACTGGCCAATTGTCTACAGTTATTATCAAACCCTGTTCGTGCCTGGCCGCGTAACCAAGCGTCCAGAGTGTAGTCGGCACGTATGACTCGAGCGTGCCGTGATCTGCAACAAGCGGGTGAGCTTGCCGGCCTTAGGGCCGGCTTTTTTCGGTACGCCGAAAACAGGGGACGGATAATACCGTCAACCGTTGTTCATCATCCCGGCCATGGCCACCACGGAATCCCTGGACGCCACCAGGTCATCAAACTTCTCCGCCACGTCGTCCTGGTCCAGGCCCAGGTGGGTGTAGAGTTGATCCGGAATGACTTCCCTGGGCCCGATGCCCAACCCCCGCTCATTGAGGAGCTGGCGCCCCAGCCACAGCAGTTGTGCGTAGGTCTCGTGCTGCCCCCGGTAATCCAGGTGTTTCTGGTGCCGGAGGGCTACGATTACCTCTTCCGGCATGCCCCAGTTGGCCATGAGTTCGGCGGCCAGCTGTTCCCGGGTAACTCCCAGCAGGTGATGCTCCACCAGTGATGTGTCGAGATGGCGGTTCACCTCCCAGTGGCGACAGGCCAACCGGAAATGGGGCGGGAACACCTGGGCCAGCACCAGGTAACCGAAGTTGTGCAGCAACCCGCCCAGATAGGCGAGACCAAAGGCCGGTCGACGGTCCCGGGGCATCAGCGAAGCCAACACCCCCGCCGCCTGGGCCTGCCAGATGGCCTGCTGCCAGTAACCCACGAAGCCCCGGGGATGGTCCGTCGGTGGGTTCAGGGTGCGCCCCAGAGACAACCCCATGGCCAGGTTCATCACCAGGTCGAAGCCCAGGATGCGGGAGACGGCATCATGCACCGAACGCACCTGCCCGGCGGCGGCGTAGAATGAGGACGAGGCCCAGCTGACCACCTGGGCCGCCAGGCTCGGGTCGCTCTCCACAATTTCCACCAGGTCCCCCATGTTGGCATTGGGGTTGACCCTCAGATGGATGATCCGCTGGGCGGATTCCGGTAACGGTGGCAGTTCCAGGGTATCTTCCAGGCGCTGGCGGATGCGCAGGCCGGTGAAACGCTGGATGGCTGAAAACAGTTGCTCCCGGTCCCGCTCGGGCGACTCCAGGTTGACCCGGATATCCGACACCGGCACACAGAAGGCACGTTCTTCCACCTGCCCCGCCAGTTCCCGGAACTCCGCCTGGGTCAGCACCAGACGTGCGTTATCACCCGCCGGTTCGATGGCCACGCGGTCGGTTTCCCGAACCCGCCTGTCCACGATGGTGGGCCACCCGGTCAAAGCGGGCAGCGCCGGGATCTCATGCAGACCGGTTTGCTTACGCACCCGGGCATAGTCATTCTGCGACACCAGGTGCAGGTCCCGGCCCAGTTGCTGGTTCAGGTCCGCCAGGTCCAGCAGGTCGTCAGTGCGACTGATCACCTGCACCTGGCCCTGGTTGTCACCCAGCAGCACCATTCTCAGGACGGGTGCCATCGCCGGCACTGCCATGGTTTCAGGCTTGGTGGTAATAGTAGATTCTTCAAGCAGTTTCCGGATTGCACCGGGCATATCCATGCTGTTCTCCCGCCGCCTGTAGTGGGTTACCTGTTTAGTGGGTTACCTGTTCTTATATTGTGGCTCATAGGATGCCGGATGACAGGCCCGGACTGTTGGTTTCGTGCCCCCCTGACAGGTATTCACCGGTCAGACATCACCATAGCGTACACGTTCACCGAGCCACCGTCTTACCAGCGCATCCACTGACCGGGGGTGTTCCATGATAGACGGGGCGATCTCCCTGACGGTATCGATCCAGCCCCGGTCCCGCTCAAAATCCGCCAGCCGGAACTGCATCATGCCGGTCTGCCGGGTGCCCAGCACTTCCCCCGGGCCACGGATCTCCAGATCCTTCTCGGCAATCACGAACCCGTCCTGGCTGTCCCGCAGGGCCTGCAACCGCGCCCGGCCATTCTGGGACAGGGGAGCCTGGTACATGAGTACGCAGAAACTGGCCTGATGCCCCCGGCCCACACGTCCCCGCAACTGGTGGAGCTGGGCCAGCCCCAGCCGCTCGGGGTTCTCGATAATGATCAGCGAGGCATTGGGCACGTCCACCCCCACCTCAATCACGGTGGTGGCCACCAGCAGGTCCAGGTCGCCGTTCTTGAACCGTTCCATGACCCCGGCCTTGTCAGCGGCCTTGAGGCGACCATGGACCAGGCCGATCTCCAGCCCCGGCAACCGTTCCTTCAGGTTCTCCGCGGTGACTTCCGCCGCCTGGCACTGGAGCGCCTCGGACTCCTCGATCAGGGTGCACACCCAGTAGGCCTGTCTTCCAGACTCGCAGGCCTTGCGGACACGCTCAATGACTTCGTCCCGGCGGGCATCCTGGATCACAATGGTCTCGATGGGTTTACGGCCCGGGGGCAGTTCATCAATCACCGAGGTGTCCAGATCGGCGTAGGCACTCATGGCCAGGGTCCGGGGTATGGGCGTGGCCGTCATGATCAGCTGGTGGGGGGCCATCTCCCCCTCTGCGCCCTTGTCCCTCAGGGCCAGACGCTGGTGCACGCCAAAGCGGTGCTGCTCATCCACGATCACCAGCCCCAACCGGTCGAACGCCACATCCCCCTGGAACAGGGCATGGGTACCAATGACCAGGCTCACGTCGCCCGTCGCCAGCCGTTCCAGGGCCTGTGCACGCGCCCTGCCCTTCACCTTGCCGGACAGCCACACCACCTCAAGCCCCAGGGGGTCCAGCCACTGCACGAAATTGTGGTAGTGCTGCTCGGCCAGGATCTCGGTGGGGGCCATCAGGGCCACCTGGGCGCCAGCCGCCACCGCCTGCAGAGCCGCCAGGGCCGCCACCACGGTCTTGCCCGACCCCACATCCCCCTGCACCAGCCGTAACATGGGCACCGGCTGGCTCAGGTCCTGGCGAACATCGGACACCACCCGCGCCTGGGCCGGCGTCAGGCTGAACGGTAACTGGTCCAGGAACCGGTCCACCAGGTCACCGGTGGGCAACAGGGCCAGGGCCTGGCGCTGCTGGATCTGCTGGCGCACCAGCAGCAGGCTCAATTGGTGAGCCAGCAATTCCTCCATCACCAGACGCTGCTGGGCAGGATGTCGCCCCTCCATCAGCAGGTGAACCGGCGCATCCGCCGGCGGAGCGTGGACCAGGGTGACTGCCGAGGTAATATCCGGGAGCTGGTAGTCCGCCAGCAGGGCTTCCGGCAACCAGTCCCGGATCGGGTAACGCTTCAGGTAGCCCAGGGCCTGGCGACAGAGACCGCGCACCCGGGGTTGCTGGATGCCTTCGGTCAGGGGATACACAGGTGTCAATGTAGCTTCCCCGGGGGGCGGCATGGGCGGTGGGTTGACCTGGTACTCCGGGTGGTAGAACTCGAACCCTGCCCTGCCCGGCCGTACCTCGCCATAGCAACGCACCCGGGCGCCTTCGGCAAGCTGCGCCTTCTGGGCTGCGGAGAAGTGGAAGAAACGCATCACCAGGAAACCGGTGTCATCCTTCAGGGTCACCTGCAGACTGCGGCGGCGCCCCATCATCATGTCCGCCCGCATCACCGTGCCTTCCACCACCCCGGTGTCCCCCAGCCGGAGGCTACCCATGGGAATGATCCGGGTACGATCCTCATAACGATGGGGCAGGTGGAAAAGCAGATCCTGCAGCGAATGGATACCCAGTTTGGCGAGGGTGCCCGCCAGGGCATCGCCCACGCCCTTGAGCGTGGTGACGGGCAGGTCTTCCAGTGATGCCATGGGCACGGGTCAGGCGCCGGCGACCAGGGCCGGTCGCTGCTGTTCCGCCTTCTCGATTACCCGGCACTGGCTGGCCGCCAGGGACAGTACATCAATCGCCTTGGGCCGCGGGAAGGTCACCCGCCAGGCCAGCGCCACGGTGCGGAAGGGCACCGGGGGCGCAAACGGCCGCACCGCCAGGATGTCCTCGTCGTAGGCCATGGACGTGGCGGCGGACAACGGCAGTATGGTAATCCCCAGGCCGGACGCCACCATGTGGCGGATGGTTTCCAGGGAACTGCCCTCGGTCACCAGGGACGGTCCACGGGCGCCGGCATTGCGCTCGGTGACCGCTTCCACCAGCGGCGGGCAGGACTCCAGCACCTGGTCGCGGAAACAATGGCCGGGGCCCAGCAGCAGGAGCTGTTCGTTGGAGAGCTGCTCGGCGGTCAGGGATTTTTCCCGGGCCAGTGGATGGCCACCGGGCAGCAGGATCACGAAGGGCTCGTCGTACAGCGGCAGGGTCACCACCTCCGGCTCCTCGAACGGCAGCGCGATAATAATCGCGTCCAGTTCCGACTGCCGCAGCTTCTGGCGAAGATTCCCGGTATAGTTTTCCTCGATGTACAGCGGCATGTCGGGGGCGGCCCGACGCAGTTCCGGCAGCAGGTGGGGAAACAGGTAGGGGCCGATGGTATAGATGGCCCCCACCCGCAGGGGTGAGTTGAGCTGGTTCTTGCCGTCCTGGGCCATGTCCCGGATCACGCCGACCTGGTCCAGCACCCGCTGGGCCTGCTCGATGATCCGCTGACCGGTCTCGGTGACACGGATACTGCTCTTGCTGCGCTCGAACAGGGGGATACCCAGTTCCTCTTCCAGCTTCTTGACCGCAACACTGAGCGTGGGCTGGCTGACATGACAGCGTTCGGCGGCTCGCCCGAAATGCTTTTCCCTGGCAAGCGTGACAATGTAACGTAATTCGGTCAGGGTCATGACAGGCTCCAATTGCTCTTTATGGAATCAAGCATAAGGATTGAAATTGACTATGGCAATCTCTTCAGACCATACACCACCCCATATTCTGGTGGCCGGCTGCGGCTCCCTCGGTGGAACCGTCGCCAGTGACCTCACGGACATCGGCGAGGTGTGGGGCATCCGCCGCACCGCCAGCGCCATCCCCCGTGGCGTGCACCCGGCACCGGCGGACCTGCTGGACCGGGCCGGGCTGGCCCGGGCGGTACCGGAAGCCCCGGACATCATCCTCTACTGCCTGACGCCGTCCACCTACGACGACGCCGGTTATCGTGGCGCCTATGTGGACGGACTGGCGAACCTGCTGGCGGTGACGGATACCAGTAACCTGAAGCGGCTGTTCTTTATCAGCAGCACCAGCGTGTATGGCCAGGACGACGATTCCGAGGTGGACGAGCTCAGTCCGGTGGCGCCGCGCCGGTTCAGTGGCGAACGGGTGCTGGAGGGCGAGCGACTGGCCCTGGACAGTGGCGTGCCGGCCACGGTTATCCGCTTTAGCGGCATCTACGGCCCGGGCCGGGGACGGTTCCTGGATGCGGTGCGGAACGGTGAGCTGAACCCGGATTCACCAGGCCCCTACACCAACCGTATTCACGAGGATGACGCTGCCGCCGTGTGCGTCCACCTGATCGGGAAAGCGCTGGCGGGCGTGGAACTGGACACCTGCTACCTGGCCACGGACTGTGAGCCGGCACGACTGGATGACGTGGTCGCCTGGATCCGTGAGCAGGTGCCCTGCCAACCGCCGGGCCCGGACGGGCGCCGTGGCGGACGGGGGGGAAGCAAGCGGTGCCGGAACCAGCGCCTGCTGGATACCGGCTTCGAGTTTACCTATCCGGACTACCGGGCCGGCTACCAGCCCATGATCCGGGCCCTCAGGGCAGGATAGACGCCCGCGGTGAACGTCATGGTGATCAGCTGATCACCATGACGGCGTCCATCTCCACCGGCACGCCCTTGGGCAGGGCCGCCACACCAATGGCTGCCCGGGCCGGGTACGGTTCCTGGAAATAGGTGGCCATGACTTCATTGACGGTGGCGAAATTGGCCAGGTCGGTCATGTAGATGTTGAGCTTGACGATGTCCTTGAGCTCGCCGCCCGCCGCTTCGCAGATCGCCCTCAGGTTATCGAACACCCGGCGGGTCTTGTCGGCGAAGTCGCCGGACACCACTTCCATGGTTTCCGGATCCAGCGGAATCTGCCCGGACAGGTAAACGGTATCCCCCGCCTTGACGGCCTGGGAGTAGGTACCAATGGCTTCCGGGGCGGAGTCGGTCTGGATGATGGATTTGTTGCTCATGTCAGGTTAATCCTGCGTTGCTGTTAAAAGAACATGCTGCCGCCGGGGTGATGACACTGTCAATAACACCGGGACTGCAAAAAAGTGATCAGGGAGTCAGTGGCGGATCCGGGTAATGTGGGTCACCGCCCGGATATTGCGGATACGGCGCATGACACGGGCCAGGTGGCGGCGTCCGTTGACGTGCAGCACCAGGCTGACAATGCTGAGCCGGGCGTTCTGCTCTTCCACATTGATGCGCTCGATGTTGCCATCCGCCATGGCCACGGCGCTGGCCATCTCGGCAATCACGCCCCGCTGACGCTCCAGTTCCACCCTCAGCTCGACGGAGAACTCGTCGGTGATGTCCTTGGCCCACTTGAGGTGGGTCAGGTGAGCCCGGTCCTCGGAGCTTTCCGGCAGCCGTCGGCAGGTGTCGCTGTGGATCACCAGGCCATGGCCGGAATCCATGACCCCCACCACCGGGTCGCCGGGGATGGGCTTGCAGCAGCTGGCAAAGCGCACCAGCAGGCCTTCGGTACCACGGATGGTGACCGCGCCACGCCTGTTGCGATCGCCGCTGTCCGACACGGTGCCCACATCCAGGGAGCTGGTTTCAGCCCCCACATCGCCGGCCACCAACTGGCGGGCAATCAGGTAGGCCATGCGGTTGCCCAGGCCGATATCGCTGAGCAGGTCGTCGAAATCCTCCACCTGGTTGTGCCGGACCACGGCATCGATCTGCTCCTGGCCCAGCTCCGACAGCTTCTGGCCGAAGCCGTGGAGGGATTTCTTCAGCAGGGTCTTGCCCAGTTCCACGGATTCGGTGCGGCGCTGCACCTTGAGGGCATGGCGGATACTGCTACGGGCCTTGCCGGTCACCACGAAGCTCAGCCACGCCGGATTGGGCCGGGCGTTGGGGGCGGTGATGATTTCCACCGTCTGGCCACTCTGCAGCGGCTGGCTCAGGGAGCCCAGGTTGCGGTTGATGCGGCAGGCCACGCAGGCGTTGCCAATATCGGTGTGGATGGAGTAGGCAAAATCCACCGGGGTGGCACCAGAGGGCAGTTCCAGGATCTTGCCCTTGGGCGTGAACACGTAGATCTCATCCGGGAACAGGTCGGTCTTGACGTGCTCGATGAATTCCAGGGAGTCGTCGGCCCGCTCCCGCATTTCCATCAGGCCCTGCACCCAGCGGTCCACCCGCTTCTGGTTCACCGAGGTCACCGGTGACTGCTCGTGCTTGTACATCCAGTGGGCGGCAATGCCGTCGTTGGCGATCTGCTCCATTTCCTCGGTGCGAATCTGGATCTCGATGTTCACATGCATGCCGAACAGGGTGGTGTGCAACGACTGGTAGCCGTTGGCCTTGGGCATGGCGATGTAGTCCTTGAAGCGGCCCGGCAGCGGCTTGTACAGGCTGTGCACGGCCCCCAGGATGCGGTAGCAGTCGTCCTCGGTGTCGGTGATGATCCGGAACGCATACACGTCCATGATCTCGTGGAACGACTTGTGGCGGAACTTCATCTTGTTGTAGATGGAGTTCAGGTGCTTCTCCCGCCCCAGGATACGCCCCGGCAGGCCCCGCTCCTGGAGCTTGTCCTCCAGCTTGCCGCGGATATCGTCGATGATCTCCCGGTGACTGCCCCGCAGGTTGGACACCGCCTTGGAGATGTACTTGGCCCGCATGGGATAGAGGGACGCAAACCCCAGGTCCTCCAGCTCGGTACACACCCGGTGCATACCGAGCCGGTTGGCGATGGGGGCGTAGATATCCAGGGTTTCGGTGGCGATGCGCTGACGCTTTTCATAGGGCATGGGCCCCAGGGTGCGCATGTTGTGGAGCCGGTCCGCCAGCTTGACGATGATCACGCGAATGTCCCTGGCCATGGCCAGGGTCATCTTCTGGAAATTCTCGGCCTGGGCCTCGGCGCGGGAGCGGAATTCGATCTGGGTAAGCTTGGAGACGCCATCCACCAGTTCCGCCACCGGGTCGCCGAACTGTTCGATCAGGGCGTCCTTGGGAATACCGGTGTCTTCAATAACGTCATGGAGCATGGCGGCCATGAGGCTCTGGTGGTCCAGCTTCATGTCCGCCAGGATGGTGGCGACCGCCAGGGGGTGGGTGATATAGCGCTCACCGCTGCGGCGCATCTGGCCCTCGTGGGCCTGCTCGGCATAATAGTAGGCCCGTCGCACCTGATTGATGCGACTGCTGTCCAGATAATCGCTGAGCCTGACGGTCAGGTCTTCGACCGTCGGTTCATGATGCTCTGCTACTGCAGCCACTTGCGACACCGCGCCTCCGTAGGATGTTCTGGAGACGGGGGACAAAAAAACCCGAATGCGAACATTCGGGTTCTTCCTGTACCCCGCCGGGAAAACTGTGCTCTTTTCCCACTATAAATCCATCGGGGCGAATTTCAATGGTCTTTTTCGCGGCCAACCGCGGGCCCCGTCACCGGACCGGGCTCAGTCCTCTTCTTCCTCGCGCAGGAGGTCGCGGGACACCTTGCCTTCGGCGATCTCGCGCAGGGCGATCACGGTCGGCTTGTCGTTCTCTTCCGGCAACAGCGGCTCGTAGCCCTTGGTGGCAATCTGGCGCGCGCGCTTGGTTGCCAGCATAACAAGCTGGAAACGGTTGTCCACGTTCTCCAGGCAATCTTCAACGGTAACTCGTGCCATTATCTTCCCCGACTGAGATAAACGATTACGATGTGGCCCGGCTTACCGGGCTTTTCCAGCAGACCGCACAGTTTACTGCCAAGCGGTCATAATGTACACAGCAGGATTCAGTTGTGGCCGCCCTGATCACTGGCCATCAACTCCGAGAGCAGCGCCGCGTGGCGAACCTCCTGGCGCTCCATTCGTAGCCGCTGGGTGGTGACAATGGAGAGCAACTGATCCAGTGCCCGGGCAAAGTCGTCGTTCACCACCAGGTAGTCGAACTCCAGGGCATGGCGGCATTCCTCGGCGGCCTCCGCCAGACGTCGCTCCACCACGTCCTCGGCGTCGGTGCCCCGGCCGGTCAGGCGTTGCCGCAGCTCGGCGGCGGACGGTGGCACTATGAAGATGCTGACGCAGTCCGGCATCAGCCGGCGCACCTGGGCAGCACCCTGCCAGTCGATCTCCAGGATCACGTCCTGACCCCGGGACAGGGTCTGCTCCACCCACACCTGGGAGGTGCCGTAGTAGTTGCCGAAGACATCCGCATGTTCCAGGAACTCATTGCGCAGGATCATGGCCTCGAACTGTTCACGGCTGACGAAATGGTAGTTGACGCCATCTTTCTCCCCCTGCCGCATGGGACGGGTGGTGTGGGAGATGGAGACGCCCAGGCGGTCGTCCGCCTTGATCATTTCCCCCACCAGACTGGTCTTGCCGGCACCGGAGGGCGCGGAGATGACGTACAGTGTGCCTTTCTCGACGGGCTGACTCATAGGGCTGCGCTGCTGCTTAACGGACTTGGGGTCGCCTCGGGCGCCCCGGTTAGAGAGTGCGCAATTATACGGATTCGGGGGCGCCTCGCCCACCCTGCCGGAATTCCCGGTCTGTGACCGGGCCGGCGGCCCGCCTCTGTGGAAAATGCATCGTGACCCGATGAAGCCCGGCAGGGCTATTCCAGGTTCTGCACCTGCTCCCGCATCTGCTCGATGTAGACCTTCATATCCACCGCAATCCGGGTAACGTCCGCATCGATGGACTTGCTGCTGAGGGTATTGGCCTCGCGGTTGAGTTCCTGCATCAGGAAATCCAGCCGGCGACCAATGGCGTCGTTGCGCTGGAGGGTATCCGAGACTTCGATCAGGTGGGCGTCCAGGCGGTCCAGTTCCTCGGCCACGTCGGATTTCTGGGCCAGCATGACCATCTCCTGGCTGATCCGGTCCGGATCCAGTTCCACCGAGGCGGCGCGGAAACGCTCCCGCAGGGTTTCCTCCTGGGCCTTTAGCAGTTCCGGCATCCGTTCCCGCACCTGACCAACCAGTGCGGTCATGGCGGACAGGCGTTCATCGAACAACGGGCGCAGGCGCTCCCCTTCCCGTTCGCGCACCTGCACCAGATCCTCCACGGCACGACGGAACAGCTCATCCGCCGCGGCCTTGACCGGGCTCAGGTCGGGCTCCTCCCGTTCCAGCACCCCGGGCCAGCGCAGCACGTCGATAGCACTGATGTGGGCGGGGTTGTCCAGCATCCGGTTGACGTGGTTGATGGCCTCGTTGAGGGATTCCGCCAGCCGGTCATTCACCACTACCCCGGTGTCGGCGGTCTCTGAGGCCTGCAGGCGCATGCCAACATCCACCTTGCCGCGCCCCAGGGTTTTGCGCAGGTGATCCCTGAAACCGTTCTCCAGCTCCCGCAGCGCTTCCGGCAGCCGGAAGGACGGTTCCAGGTAACGGTGGTTCACGGTGCGGATCTCGCAGGTCAGCACGCCCCATTCTGACTGGGTCTCCTGGCGGGCGAAGGCCGTCATGCTTCTGATCATGGTTGCTCCGGGTCGGTCGGTTACATTGGGTAACAGTCTATCAGTTCGGATACCGGAAAATCCCGCCCTTTCCTCGGCGACATTCAATCGCGCCGGACGGGTCCCCGAGAACTGCTCGTGTTATACTCCCCGTCCTTTTCCCCGCTACCGGCAGCCCATTTCGCTGACCGGCCTCAATCAATTCTCCAGCTTTACAGAAGGACTAGCTATGCGACCGAGCGGACGACAGCCCGACCAGCCCAGAGACGTCAGGCTCACACGCCACTTCACCCGTCACGCGGAGGGTTCCGTACTGGTGGAATTCGGCGACACGCGGGTTATCTGTACCGCCTCCGTGGAAAACAAGGTGCCCCCCTTCCTGCGCGGCGCTGGCCAGGGCTGGATCACCGCCGAATACGGCATGCTGCCCCGCTCCACCGGCAGCCGCATGGGCCGGGAGGCCGCCCGGGGCAAGCAGGGCGGACGCACTGTGGAAATCCAACGGCTGATCGGCCGCTCCCTGCGGGCCGCGGTGGACCTGGAAGCCCTGGGCGAACACAGCATCACCATCGACTGTGATGTCATCCAGGCGGATGGCGGCACCCGCACCGCCGCCATCACCGGTGGCTGCGTGGCCCTGGTGGATGCGCTGAACCACCTGGTAAAGGAAGGACGACTGTCCAAATCCCCCCTCAAGCAGATGGTCGCCGCCCTGTCCGTCGGCGTATACCAGGGCACCCCGGTGGTGGACCTGGACTACCCGGAAGACTCCGCGGCGGAAACCGACATGAACGTGATCATGACCGACCAGGGTGGTTTCATCGAAATCCAGGGCACTGCCGAAGGTGCACCCTTCGACCAGGGAGAGCTGGACAGCATGCTGACGTTGGCCAAACAGGGCATCAATCAGCTGTTCGAAATCCAGAAATCGGCGCTGGCGGAATAACCGCACGGGACACTGGTGTGCCGATCATAAAAAAAGCGCGGCGGATTGCTCCGGCGCGCTTTTTTGTTTCCGACGACCAGTCAGAAACCGATATCGATATCGTAGTCCATGATCAGCGGGGCATGGTCCGAGAAACGGGTGGACTCATCAATCCAGCCGTCGCGGATGGTCTTGCGGATGCCCGGTGTCAGCATCTGGTAGTCGGCACGCAGCCCCACATTCTTTCGCTCGCCACCGTCCCATTCCGGCCACCAGGTGAACTGGTTGCTCTGCTTGTTGATCTCGCGGAAGGCGTCAATGGCGCCCAGTTCGTCAAACAGTCGGTCCAGGAACGCACGCTCATGGGGCAGGAAGCCGGACACATCGAGCTGGTGGTAGATGGGACTGGCATCGGTGACATGCTGGGCGGTCTGCAGGTTGGCGCAGAAGATGAACTGGCGCCGCTTACGGAGCGTCTTCTGCATGTGCATGCCGAATGCGTCCATGAACTCGTCCTTGTGATCGAGGACGGTCAGGTCGTTCTCGTCGCCCAGCAGTTCCTCCTCACGACCCAGGGCACAGGGGGCAAGCACGCTGGCCACGCTGACGCGGTCAAAATCCGCCTGGATGAAACGGCCTTCCCGGTCCGCCTGTTCACTGGCAAAGCCATACATGATGGCCTTGGGGAAATGGCGGGTATAGATACCCACGCCACCGTGCTCATCCAGTTCGCCGTCGATAAAGTAGGCTTCGTAGCCCTCGGGGATCAGGTTCCGGTCCTCTATCTCATAGACCCGCATGCGATGGTCCTGAACACAGATTACGTCGGCGTCCTGGTCGGCAATCCAGTCAAAGAAGCCCCTGTCAATCGCCTGTTCCAGGCCACTGACGCTGATTGATACTACACGCATACGTATTCCCTGATTCAGTTTGTGTGTATGATACCGGTTTTATACGTATTTGAAAGAACCAGACCCCGCCAGAAGCCTTGTCATGCACGACTACCAGCGCGATTTCATAGAGTTTGCCATTCACCGGGAGGTGCTCCGTTTCGGTGAGTTCACCCTGAAGTCAGGTCGCACCAGCCCCTATTTCTTCAATGCCGGACTGTTCAACAACGGCAACGACCTGTTACGGCTGAGTGAGGCCTACGCCGCCGCTCTCACCCGGAGCGGGCTGGATTATGACATTATTTTCGGCCCTGCCTATAAGGGCATTCCCTTGGCCACCACCACCGCCATGGCACTGGCAAGGCAGGGGGATAACCGCCCCTGGGCCTTCAACCGAAAGGAGGCCAAGGACCATGGCGAGGGCGGCAACATTGTCGGCGCGCCGCTGCGGGGCAAGGTGCTGATTATCGACGATGTCATCACCGCCGGCACGGCCATCCGTGAATCCATGGCCATTATCGAGGCGGCGGGCGCCACCCCCGCCGGCGTGCTGATCGCCCTTGATCGCCAGGAGCGGGGCCAGGGTGACCTGTCCGCCATCCAGGAGGTGGAACAGAATTACGGCATACCGGTCATAAGCATCATCCGGTTGGAGCAGGTCCTGGAGTACATCGAGGGACATCCGGATTTCTCCGGCCATGCGGACCGTATTGCCGCCTACCGGGCACAATACGGCGTGTGAGTCTGAGAGGACAGCCAGACGGTTTTCCTGGCCTGTGACATAGCTCGGAAATACGCTCGCCATGTCTGGTATGCTCTTGCTGCATACAGATATTGATGTACGCCATTAACCAACAACGGTGTCACCGGTGAGACCGACGAAACTGACAACCTGCCTTCTCGCTGCCACTTGCCTGCTGGTCACCAGCCTGGCCGATGCCAGGATGTACCGCTACAAGGACGACAACGGGCAGATGGTGATCAGTAATACCGTTCCCCAGGAAGCCTCCACCCGCGGCTATGAGATCCTCAACAGCCAGGGCCGGGTGGTCGATCGCATTGCTCCCGCCCCCACGGAAGAAGAGCTGCAGCAACGGGCCGAGGAAGAACGCCGGCAGCAGGAGGCTGCGGAACAGTTGGAGCGGGACAAGGCCCTGCTGCGCCGCTATCGGCACCCGGACGATGCGGTGCGCGCCCTCCACCGCAAGATCGATGAACTGGAAGGGCTGAACCAGCTCAAGCAGGGCAATATTTCGGTTATCGAGTCCCAACTGGACTCCGAGCAATCCAAGGCCGCCGACCTGGAACGGTCCGGCCGGGAGATCCCCGAATCCACCCTGGACAAGATTGACCGCCTGGAGCAGCAGATCCGGGAGCTGGAAGCGGAGATTGACGCCCAGAACCGGGAAATGGAGGAGATCCGCGAAAGCTACGTCGAGGACATCGAGCGACTGGAAGTGATTACCGAGCAGGACAGGACACTGCCCCTGGATCCTGACGCCACCAGGGAAAACCGCTAGCCGCCCCCTCCCCCGACAAAACAAAGGCCACCGTCACGGTGGCCTTTGTTGCATCACTAGGTCTACCGACCTCAATCAGGCCTTGCTTGTGCTCTTCGTGCTTGCGGAACGACTCCGGGCACTGCGGTTGCTGGATGTCGTCCGGCGGGCGCTCTGTGACGCCTTGGACACTTCCTTGCTCGCGGAATCGGCCGCATTGGAAACGTCCTTCGCGGTGGACTGGGCACCACGGGAAACCCGATTAGCTCCCTTCTGCGCCGTGGTGGAAACGTCGCTTGCGGCGGACTTGGCGGTGGAGGATACGTCTTCCGCAATCTCATCGGCCGTCTTGCTCACGGACTTGGCGGTATCCGCCGTTTCCTTCTCCAGCTTTGCCACCAGGTCGGCGGCAAAGTTACCGACACGGCTATTGAACGTCCGAAGCTGGTCGAAGACCTTGCCGCTCGCGCCATTGTAACGTTTGCGAAGATTCTTGACCCGGTACTGGCGAACTTCGGTTTCAATGCGCTCCGCCAGGTCGAAGGGCTTGGAAGAAATCTGCTTCTGTGTGTTCTCGGCGGCATCGATGCCCTTGTCCACCATGCCCTGAAGTTGTTCCTGCCAGCTATGTAGTCTGCTCATATCGAACTCCCCTTGATCTGTGTCTGATAACCCGAACCGGAGGAATCAGACTCTCCGGCAATGTCAGTCATAGCTTAGGGAGGGAAGTTAGAGTATTCATACTAATCCAGCCGTCGATCCTCAAACGGCAATTCGGTGAACCAGCCAGCAATTTACCAAATGGTCACTTGAGCCCGCATTCGGGTCGCCCATAATCCGAAGGTATTTTCGTGCGCAGTGGCATCCGGGAGGCCCACATCCCGACCATAACCGGTGAAACAGGGCGCTGAGCCTTCTTCTGGTCTCGGCGAGGCACCGGCAACCCGCCCCGGCCGGCCCACTCATTAACAGGCTGGCGACTATCGGGTGCGGGCACAACGTGCGAGGAAACATCATGGCGCTTCAGGAAGAACGCAGGATACTGTCATGGAGTCTGGCGGCACTGTTCAGTCTGGTCCTGGCCGGCTGTGGCGGTGATTCGGGAACCTCCAGCGCGGCGGAACCGGCAGACGCCGGGACACAGACCGCCAGCGAAAAGGACCATACCCAGGACTCCGGAACGGCCCGAAACCAGCAGGACCAGACCGACGCCGGTTCCAATCAGTCGGACAAGGCCGTTGCCGATGAAGGCAACGCTCCCCCGCAGATCGCCCAGCCGGGCGTTGTGGTCGAGAATCCCATTTTTGCCGACCCCATCCCGGTGCCGGTACCGGACGACGCGGAAACGGATAACGCCGACGGCGGCAATGGCCTTCAACCGGAGGAACCCGCTACCGATGACGATCCGGAGGTCGCGGAGCCGGAACCGGAACCTGAAGAACCGGACCCGGTGGCCCAGCGCCCCACCCTGCAGTGGGACGGCCCCCTCACCCGGGAGGACGGTAGCAAGCTGTATCCCGGTGAAATCAGGGGTTACCGTGTCTACTACCGGCTACGCCACCAGGACGAATTCGACTCCCTGGTGGTCGAAGGCCCGGACGCAAACAGCCTGCTGCTGGACGACTTCAAGCCGGGTGCCTATGAGTTCGCCGTCAGCACCCTGGACAGCAATGGCCTGGAAAGCCAGCGCTCCGAGCCAGTCCCCGTGGACCTGATCTGAGAGCCCGATGCCCCCCTCACCCCGGGGGGCGGGGCGGGCGAGCGAATCTACCAGCGGAACAGGACCCAGCTTGGCACCAGCAGGGAGGACTCTCCCTCCCGGATCCAGCCACCGCCTTCAGCGGGCACCAGGTAGTAGGAGGGGCCCACCCTGGGCACGACCTTGATCTCCCGGATCTCACCCTTGATCCGGTACTCGTAGTACACCACATCCTCCCCCGGTCGGATCACAATCTGTGACTCCGAAGTGTCCGGCTGGTACTCCGGCATGACCACCGGTTCGTCGGGAGCATCGGGTTTTTCATCCAGGGGCGAGTCGGCATCCTGGGCCCGGGCGGCATGGAAAACCACCAGCAGGGACAGCGCCAACAGGGAGACGGAGAGCCTTTTCATGATAACCTCTGTGTTCGACAGGCCGCTGTTGCAACAACCTTATCTGAAGCGTTGCACAAGCCACCCGAACCTTCAAACAGATTCCGGATTTCCCTTGATATGAGTCAGCAAAAGACGCCCCCCGTAGTCCTGGTCGACGGATCCTCCTACCTGTTCCGGGCCTACCATGCCCTGCCCCCGCTCACCACCAGCAAGGGCCACCCCACGGGAGCGATCAAGGGCGTGATCAGCATGCTGCGTCGGCTCGAGCAGGACTTCCCGGGCTCCAAGGTGGTGGTGGTCTTCGATGCCAAGGGCAAGACCTTCCGCCACGACCTGTACGAGGACTACAAGGCCAACCGCCCCCCCATGCCGGAAGACCTGGGCGTCCAGATTGACCCCATTCACGAGATTGTCCGGGCCATGGGGCTGCCACTGCTAATCATCCCCGACGTGGAAGCCGACGACGTGATCGGCACCCTGGCCACGGAAGCCACCAGCAAGGGCGTCGACGTGGTGATTTCCACCGGCGACAAGGACATGGCGCAACTGGTCAGTGACCACGTCACCCTGATCAACACCATGACCGAAACCGCCATGGACCGGGATGGCGTGGAGAAGAAGTTCGGCATCAAACCGGAACAGGTGGTGGACTATCTGGCCCTGGTGGGCGACACCGTGGACAACATTCCCGGTGTCACCAAGTGCGGCCCCAAGACCGCCGTCAAATGGCTGCAGCAGTACGACAACCTGGACAACCTGATAGAACACGCCGATGAAGTGGGCGGCAAGATCGGGGACAACCTGCGGGATGCCCTGGACCACCTGCCCCTGAGCCGGGAACTGGCCACCATCCGTACGGATGTGGAACTGGCCTTCGGTATCGAGGAAGTCGCGCCGGAGCCGGAAGACCGGGAGCAGTTGCTGGCGCTGTTCAGGGAGTACGAATTCAAGACCTGGATTGCCGAGTATTCCAGTGACAACGGCAACAACAGTGATAATACCTCCGACCAACCGGACAACACCCCGCCGGAACGGGAATACGACACCATCCTCACCACCTCGCAACTGGACCAGTGGCTGGACCGCCTGGAAAAAGCCGAGCTGTTCGCCTTCGATACCGAGACCACCAGCCTGCGCTACAGCGAGGCGGAAATTGTCGGTTTGTCCTTTGCCATCGAGCCCGGCAAGGCCGCCTACCTGCCCCTGGCCCACGACTATATGGGCGCGCCGGAGCAACTGGACCGGGACACCACCCTTGAGAGGCTGAAGCCACTGCTGGAAAGCCCGGAACACCGCAAGGTGGGCCAGAACCTCAAGTACGACAAGAACGTGCTGGCCAACCACGGCATCTCCCTGGCGGGCATCGCCGAGGACACCATGCTTGAGTCCTACGTGCTCAACTCTACCGCTACCCGTCACGACATGGACAGCCTGGCCCTGAAGTACCTGGGCGAGAAGACCATCAAGTTCGAGGAGATTGCCGGCAAGGGGGCCAAGCAGCTCACCTTCAACCAGATCGCCCTGGAACAGGCGTCCGACTACGCCGCCGAGGATGCGGATATCACCCTGCGCCTGCACCATGTGCTGCGCCCGCAACTGGCGGAAACCGGTCGACTCGACGCGGTCTACCGGGACATCGACCTGCCCCTGGTGCCGGTGCTGTCCCATATGGAACAGCGGGGTGTGATGATTGACGCTCCGACCCTGAGACGCCACAGCCAGGAACTGGCGGAGCGCATGGCGGAACTGGAGCAGGAAGCCCACGAGGAAGCCGGAGAGAGCTTCAACCTGGGCTCGCCCAAGCAACTGCAGGCCATCTTCTATGACAAGATGGGGCTGCCGGTGGTCAAGAAGACCCCCAAGGGTGCGCCGTCCACCGCGGAACCGGTGTTGCAGGAACTGGCCCACGACCACCGCCTGCCCCGGCTGATCCTGGAGCACCGCAGCCTGAGCAAGCTCAAGTCCACCTACACCGATACCCTGCCGGAGCTGATCAGCCCCCGCACCGGGCGCGTCCATACCTCCTACCACCAGGCGGTGGCCGCCACCGGGCGCCTGTCATCATCGGAGCCCAACCTGCAGAACATCCCGGTGCGCACCGAGCAGGGCCGCCGTATCCGCCAGGCCTTCGTGGCGCCGGAAGGCTACAAGCTGGTGGCAGCGGACTACTCCCAGATCGAACTGCGGATCATGGCCCACCTGTCCGGTGACAAGGGGCTGCTGACCGCCTTCGAGAAGGGCGAGGACATCCACCGGGCCACTGCCGCCGAGGTGTTCGGGGTCAGTACCGACGATGTTACCGGCGACCAGCGCCGCAGCGCCAAGGCCATCAACTTCGGCCTGATCTACGGCATGTCCGCGTTCGGCCTGTCCCGGCAGCTGGAGGTGGAGCGCAAGGTGGCCCAGGACTACATCGACCGCTACTTCCACCGCTATCCGGGGGTGCTGGAGTACATGGAACGGATCCGCAAGCAGGCCCATGACGACGGTTTCGTGGAGACCCTGGCCGGGCGCCGGCTCTACCTGCCCGAGATCAACGCCCGTAACAAGCAGATGCAGCAGGCCGCCGAGCGCACCGCCATCAACGCCCCCATGCAGGGCACCGCCGCCGACATCATCAAGCGGGCCATGATCACCGTCGAGGACTGGCTGACCGGCAACCATGCCGACGAGGCCCGCATGGTCATGCAGGTGCACGACGAACTGATCCTGGAAGTGAGGGAAGACGCCCTGGACACCATCTGCCAGGGCCTGGAGCAACGCATGTCAGCCGCGGCGAAGCTTAACGTGCCGTTGCTGGTGGAAACCGGGATCGGTGACAACTGGGACGAAGCCCACTGATAAACAGGTCAGCCTGCCGGCCCTGACACGGTCATCGACAATCGCCCCAATACGGTGCGTGCCGGACCAAGCATGCACCGCCTCACCCTCTCCCACACCACGCTCCCGCCGCCAAAGGTGACCCCACAGACTGCCTGTTGACGCCTTGAGCGGTTCGGATGCCATGGCACGATTCTGGCTACGATATTAGCCACTTATCCGATTCCAGACATGAGGCAGGCTTCCATGGCATCTCTGGCGAGTGAACGTAACTGGCTGTTCAATCCCTCCACCATGAAGAAGATCCAGCAGTGCCGGCGGCTGATCCAGATGGAGTTCGGGGTCAAGCTGCACCTGACGGAGGCGTCACTGGTGGAGCAACTGGCCAGCTTTGCCGACCGCTCGCGCTCCGATGCCCTGACACGAACCTGGGCCGAACTGAAGGAGAGCGTGCCGGAACTGGCGGACGTGCTGAGCGAGCCCTCACCCGCCAACGGCAAAAGAACCTATCGGGGACAGTCCATCCCGGATCCAGAACCCCCGGCAAGCAGCCCGCAGGATGAGGGTTCCCAGCCCCGGAAGCCAAAGGTGATCTACCGGGGCCAGGTGGTGGGCTAGTGTCAGAACGCCTTGCTGACCTGCAGCGAGGCACTCCAGGCGCTGAGTTCATAGGTGGCGTCATAGCTGGCGGACGACGCCGGCACGTTCGGGTTGTCATGGCTGTACTCCCGATCGCTGACCTCGGCATCATCCGCAAAGATCAGCGTACCCACGGCCGCATCCACGGCCCAGCCGCTGCGGGCATCCTTCCACTGGGTTCCCAGGGTCAGCCAGTGGCGATCCTCCGACGGTATCCGGGCGGTCACATAGTCATCCACCGGTGATTCGTCCCAGGCGTAACCAGCCTTGAAGGCCCAGGCCGGTGTCGCCTGCCAGATGCCGCCCAGGTTGAACTGCCAGGTGTTTTTCCACTCCTCGGTGATATGGGTGACGTACTCCCCGGAGCCGGCGGTGATGTCGCCGTCCTGGTCACGGCTGATAACGTCCAGCTCCTCGAAGCGGCTCCACTTGGCATAGGTGGCGCCGGCCAGCAGGGTGACATCATCAGTCAGCCGGTGCCGTGCACCAAAGGTGACGGTTTCCGGAATGGCCAGGGGAACGGTCACCTTCTCATTCAATGTCGTGGTCTGGGTGTAGGTGGGCGCCACTGGCACATTGTGGATTTCGGCGTCGCCCTCCAGCTCCAGCTCGGTACCGGTCTGGGCGGTCAGGCCAAACTGGGTCCGGTCCGACAGTTCGTAGAGGAAACCCACGCGAAAGGTCATGCCGACATCATCCCCCTCGATATCGGCGTAGGGCTCGGGCAGCGCCAGTGCGCCCGCACCGGCCGTCGCGCTCAGGTCCTGGTAGCGGGTCAGCCGACCCTCGGCATAGATCACGTTCAGCCCCGCGCCCATGGACAGCCCTGTCCCGTTGCTCACGGAGATCGCCGGGGTAAAGGCAACCGCCGTCAGCTCGGTCTTGTCCGCGAAGTAGCGACCGGCAAAGTCGTTGTCGTAGTCGGCGGCCAGGCCATAGGGGGCATGGATACCAAAGCCCACATCAACAGACTCATTGATCTCGTGGGTCAGGTACAGGTGGGGCAGCACCGCCGGATCCGCGATGTCGCCCCCGTCCGACGCGGGCCGGACCGGCACTGACGGGTTCTGGCGGCTCACGTCGATGGAGTCGCCCTTGGCCTCGGCATCGATATCAAGCACCGCCGCCCCCAGTGACACGTTGGTGCCGGACAACTGGCTCATGCCGGCCGGGTTGAACAGGACAATGGCGGCATTCTCCGGGTTGGCGGCGGCACCGGCATTGGCGGTGCCCATGGCACTGGCACTCTGCTCGTTCAGGGAAAAGCCCCCGGCCAGGGCACCGGCGGGTGCCAGGGCGGCGGTCAATGAAACGAGACGGATGGAGCGGGCGAGCGTTTTGTGTGATTTGTGCATGGTATCTCCTCTATTAGCGCGCGCGGAGTATACGAAGCACGGATAATCACCGAAAAATATCGCCTGCTTATGACTAATATACGAAATATCAATGCATTGAGACTGGACATGCATCAGGCGTCGAAACAGGGAAGGCGACGCGCCCCCTACCTGCTCGACAGGGGGCGATACCGGGGAGACTCAGTCGTTCTGGATGGACAGCTTGTCGACGCTGGACGATAGCTGGTCGGAGCCCTTGGCATCGGTGCCCAATTTGATCATCAGGCGCAGGTCGTTGGCGGAATCGGCATGGGCCAGGGCGTCCTCGTAGGTAATCGCCCCCTCGGAGTACAGGGTGTACAGCGCCTGGTCAAAGGTCTGCATGCCCGACTCGGTGGACTTCGCCATCAGTTCCTTGAGCTTGTGCACCTCGCCCTTGCGGATCAGGTCCGCCACCAGCGGGGTGTTGATCAGCACCTCGATAACCGCCCGCCGGCCCTTGCCATCCGGGGTCGGGATCAGTTGCTGGGCGACGATCGCCTTGAGGTTCAGGGACAGGTCCATCCAGGTCTGGTTGTGCTGGTCCGGGTTGAAAAACTGGATGATCCGATCCAGGGCCTGGTTGGCGTTGTTGGCGTGCAGGGTGGCCAGGCACAGGTGACCGGTCTCGGCGAACTGTACCGCGTACTGCATGGTCTCCCGGGTCCGGACCTCACCAATGAGGATGACATCCGGCGCCTGGCGCAGGGTGTTCTTCAGGGCGGTCTCGAAGCTGTCGGTATCGATGCCCACTTCCCGCTGGGTGACGATACACCCCTGGTGCTGGTGGACGAATTCGATGGGATCCTCGATGGAGATGATATGCCCTCGACTGTTGCGGTTACGGTGCCCAAGCATGGCCGCCAGGGAGGTGGACTTACCAGTACCGGTGGCCCCCACGAAGATGATCAGGCCACGCTTGGTCATGGCCAGGTCCTTGATGATGTCCGGCAGGGTCAGGTCATCGATCTGCGGAATCTTGGTCTCGATCCGCCGCAGCACCATGCCACACAGGTTGCGCTGGAAGAAGGCGCTTACCCGGAAACGGCCGATGCCCCGGGCGCTGATGGCGAAGTTGCACTCATGGCTTTCCTCGAACTCCGCCTGCTGTTTGGAGTTCATGGAGCCATAGACAAACTCCCGGGTTTGCTCCGGCGTCAGGGCGTTCTTGGTGACCGGGAGCACCTTGCCGTTAACCTTCATGCTGGGCGGCACCCCGGCGGTGATGAACAGGTCCGAGCCGCCCTTCTCGACCATCAATCGCAGCAGTTTTTCGAATTCCATGAGAGTAAGTCCAGCGTTCAGTCGCGTTTGCCGGCACCGCTATCGCCGGTGTCCTATCGTTGTCAGTGTCAGAAGTTGTCCGGAATCTTGGCCTTGGCCCGGGCCGCCTCGCGGCTGATCAGGCCCTTCTGCAGCAATCGCTGGAGGCACTGATCCAGGGTCTGCATACCCAGCGATCCACCGGTCTGGATGGCGGAGTACATCTGGGCCACCTTATCTTCGCGGATCAGGTTACGGATTGCTGCGGTACCGATCATGATTTCGTGAGCCGCTATCCGGCCACCGCCCATCTTTTTCATCAGGCTTTGCGAAACAACCGCCTGCAGCGATTCCGATAGCATGGACCGCACCATGGATTTCTCTTCCGCCGGGAACACATCCACCACCCGGTCAATGGTCTTGGCCGCCGAGGTGGTGTGCAGGGTGCCGAAGACCAGGTGACCGGTTTCCGCGGCGGTAAGCGCCAGGCGGATGGTTTCCAGGTCACGAAGCTCACCCACCAGGATGATGTCCGGGTCTTCCCGCAGGGCCGAGCGCAGCGCCTCACTGAACCCCAGGGTGTCACGGTGGACTTCCCGCTGGTTGACCAAGCACTTCTTGGATTCATGCACGAATTCGATGGGATCCTCGATGGTCAGCACGTGCTCGTAGCGGGAATCATTGATGTAGTCGAGCATGGCCGCCAGGGTGGTGGACTTGCCGGAGCCGGTAGGGCCGGTCACCAGTACCAGGCCACGGGGCACCGAGGAGATATCCTTGAAAACCTGGCCCATGCCCAGATCTTCCATGGTAAGCACTTTCGAGGGGATGGTCCGGAACACGGCGCCGGCGCCACGGTTCTGGTTGAACGCGTTGACCCGGAAGCGGGCCACACCGGGCACTTCGAAGGAGAAGTCGGTTTCCAGGAACTCTTCGTAATCCTTGCGCTGCTTGTCATTCATGATGTCATAGATCAGGCCGTGGACCTCTTTATGCTCCATCGGCGGAAGGTTGATCCGGCGTACATCGCCATCGACACGAATCATGGGGGGCAACCCGGAAGACAGGTGCAAGTCAGACGCACCCTGTTTAGCCGAGAAGGCCAGCAGTTCAGTAATATCCATAGGGTTCCTCGGAAGGCCGTTCTTTTATGCCCTGGCCCGCTTGGTTTTTACCGGCCCCGGGGTTAACGTGAGGCCCCTATACAGCACGCCAGCGGCAGTCAGAAATTATTATGAGCAGCATAGCAGACAACATCAGGAGCGTAACCCGACGCATACAAAAAGCAACAAAGGCTGCCGGTCGAGCCAACGGAAGTGTGAGCCTGCTCGCAGTCAGCAAGACAAAACCGGCGGAAGACCTTCGTGAAGCGGCCGCTGCCGGCCAGCGGGCGTTCGGCGAAAACTACCTGCAGGAAGCCCTGGAGAAGATCGACGCCCTGGCGGACCTGCCCGATGTGGAGTGGCATTTTATCGGCCCCATCCAGTCCAACAAGACCCGGGCCATTGCCGAGCATTTCCAGTGGGTGCACAGCGTGGACCGGCTCAAGGTGGCCCGGCGCCTGAGCGAACAGCGCCCGGACCATCTGCCGCCCCTGAACCTCTGCCTGCAGGTGAATGTGGACGAGGAAGACAGCAAATCCGGCTGCCGCCTGGAGGAACTGCCGGAGCTCGCCGCCGCCATCAGTGAACTGCCCCGCCTGAGCCTGCGGGGGCTGATGGCCATTCCCGACCCGGGGCAGCCGGAAGACCACCTGCGCGCCAGCTTCCGGGCGCTGGCTGGCGCGCTGGCGGATCTGAAAAAGCGGGGTAACGTGACCGGTCCGCTGGACACCCTGTCCATGGGCATGTCCGGCGACCTGGAACTGGCCATCGCCGAGGGCGCCACCCTGGTACGGGTGGGCACGGCCCTGTTCGGCGCCCGGGACTATTCCAGCGGTACCGGCCAGGGTGGCCCGGACACCCGGGCGAGCAGGTAAGCGCTCGATTTAACTGGTATGATTTGCGATCAACATTTTCATGATGCGGAGTGAACTGTGAGTACATCACCGACAATCGGCTTTATCGGCGCAGGCAACATGGCCAGCGCCATCATTGGCGGCATGCTGGACAGCGGCTTCCAGGCCGACGGCATCTGGGTCAGCGCTCCGGACGATGACCACCTGCAGGCCATCCGCCGCAAGTTCGGCGTCAGCGTGACCACCGACAACCGCTATTGCGCCCAGCAGGCGGACGTACTCATCCTGGCGGTGAAACCCCAGATCATGGCCGACGTATGCCGGGACATTACCCCGGTGGCCCAGAACACCCGTCCGCTGATGGTATCCATTGCCGCCGGCCTGACCGCCGACACCCTGGATGGCTGGCTGGGCGGCGGCCTGCCGATGGTACGGGTGATGCCCAATACCCCGTCCCTGGTGGGCATGGGTGCCGCCGGTCTGTACGCCAACTCGGAAGTCAGCGACGAGCAGAAGCAGACCGTTGAGTCCATCTTCAACAGCATCGGCAAGGCACTGTGGCTGGAGGACGAAAACCAGCTCCACGCGGTGACGGCCCTGTCCGGCAGCGGACCGGCCTATTTCTTCCTGATGCTTGAAGCCCTGGAAGCGGCCGCCAGCGAGGCCGGCATACCGGCGGAAACCGCCCGGGGCCTGGCCATCCAGACCATGGCCGGCGCCGCCGAAATGGCCGCCCGCAGCGAGCACGACCCGGCGCAGCTCAAGCGCAATGTCATGTCCCCCGGGGGCACCACCGAGCAGGCCATCAACACCTTCGAGGAAGGCGGCCTGCGGCCCCTGGTGGAAAAAGCCTACAACGCCGCCATGAGCCGCTCCCGGGAAATGGCCAAAGAGCTGGCGGACGCCAGCAAATAACCGGCAATCCACACCACATTTCAGGCTTTTAACGGAGAAACTGCCCCAATGCTGGCCAAGATCTTCATCACCGTGCTGCAGTTCGTGTCCATGTTCTACCTGACCGTGGTACTGCTGCGCTTTCTGCTGCAACTGGCACGGGCCGACTTCTACAACCCCATTTCCCAGTTCGTGGTCAAGGCCACCAACGCCCCGCTGCGCCCCCTGCGCCGGGTGATTCCGGGCATCGGCGGTGTCGATGGCGCCTCGCTGGTGCTGGCGGTACTGGTGAGCGCCCTGTTCTTCACACTGCTATGGGTGGCCAGCGGTTACTCCATCATGCAACTGAACCCCGTGGCCCTGCTGGCCTGGTCCGGGGTCTACGTACTCGACCTGATCATCAACATCTACTTCTGGAGCGTGCTGGCGGTGGTGATCATCAGTTGGGTGGCGCCCCAGAGTGACCATCCCGCCATCGCCCTGGTGGCCCAGATCACCGAGCCGGTGATGCGGCCGGTCCGCAATATCGTCCCCCCGCTGGGCGGCCTCGACCTGTCCCCGATCTTTGTCTTCCTGATCCTCAACGTGCTGCGGGTGGTGGTGGATCACCTGGGTGCTGCGGTGGGCATGCCGGTCTGATCACATCAACGGTCACAGGGCCAGGGTGCGTTTGGACTCCTGTGACCGGCTTAACAGATCTGACGATAAAACCGACATACGCTAAACCTTATCGATTGTTAACCTGCGACAATTGTACGCGCGATTGATGCAGGGACACCGGCAAGCCTGTCGGGACCACCACCTGACGCTGCCCGGAACGGACCACCGGACAAGCATTCAGATCACCGCAGACGCTCTTGGGGAAGTCTGCCAAGCGGACAGGGCAAGTACCATGAACGGACCAGCCATCCTGGCGCACCAGGTTGAAGCCTATCACCAGTGGAAGAAGGAACTCATTCGCCAGATCAGTCGCTACCGGCTCTGGCTGCAGGACAACGACCTGTACTCCGAGGATGTCAGCGAGCGCATCCGCCGGGGCGTCGAACTGCTGATCGAGGACGAACTGACCATCGCCTTCGTGGGCGAGTACTCCCGTGGCAAGACCGAGCTGATCAACGCCCTGTTCTTCTCCGAGTATGGCCAGCGCATGCTGCCGTCCCAGGCGGGCCGCACCACCATGTGCCCCACGGAGCTGTTCTTTGACCGGGCCAACGGCAGCAACTACCTGAAACTGCTGCCCATCGAGACCCGCGAGGAGGACCTGTCGCTGCAGGAACTGCGCCGCCACCCGGAGCACTGGATCCGTTACGAACTGGACGAGGACGACCCGGAAACCATGCGGGCCGTGCTTGCCGAAGTGGCCCGGGTTCGCAGCGTCACCCCGCAACAGGCCCGTCGTTTCGGCTTCAGCGAATCCATGCTGGAAGCCGATCTCGACAACCCCGGGCAGGTACTGATCCCGTCCTGGCGCAGTGCCCAGATCAGCATCCGCCATCCACTGTTCGAGCGGGGACTGCGCATCCTCGACACGCCCGGGCTCAACGCCCTGGGCTCGGAGCCGGAACTGACCGTCAGCCTGCTGCCGGCGGCCCATGCCATCCTGTTCCTGCTCAGCGCCGACACCGGCGTGACCGCCAGCGACATGACCATCTGGAAGGAGCACATCGATACCGAGGACGCCGACCACCGTGCCGGCCGGTTCGCCGTGCTCAACAAGATCGACACCCTGTGGGATGAACTCCAGTCCGACGAACAGGTCCAGCAGGGCATCGACCGGGTCCGGCACAACACCGCCAACCAGCTTGGCCTGAAGGACGACGAGGTCATCCCGGTGTCCGCCAAACAGGGCCTGACCGCGAAGACGCGGGGTGACGATACCCTGCTTGACCGCAGCGAACTGCCCGAACTGGAAGGTCTGCTGGTGGGCCGTATCCTCAAGCAGAAGGAAGAGTTGATCACCCAGAGCCTGATCAATGATCTGCTGGGCATGCTGCAGAACAGCCAGGCGGCGATGCAGTCCCGACTGGAAAGCCTGGAGGAGGAACGCCAGGCCTGCGCCGGCAGCGCCGTTGATCGGGAAGCCCTGCGCCGGCTGGCGGACCGCGCCCAGACCGATTACGACTTCTACTACCGCAAGCTGATCACCCTGCGCTCCAGCCGCCGGCTGATGCAGTCCCAGGGCGATATCCTGACGGACATGGTGAGTGAGGAGCGTTTCAATGCCCATGCCGCCACCGTCCGCCAGATGATGACCAGGAGCTGGACCTCCGCCGGCATGAGCCAGGCCATGGACCACTTCTTCGAGCTACTGGAGAGCGACCTGCAGAACCTGCTGGCAGAAGGCCGCCTGGCGGAGCGCATGGTGGAAGCCATCTACCGGCGCTACAACCAGGACACCCGGGCCCGGCACCTGGAACCGATCCCCCTGCGGGCGGGCCGCCACGTGATCGCCATCCGTGAACTGCGCAAGCGGGCCACCCGCTTCCGCCGTGCCCCCGGCAACCTGTTGCGGGAGCAGAACCAGCTGATCCGTCGCTTCTTCCAGGTCATGGTGACCGAGGCCCGCACCCTGCACGACCGGGTCCGTCGTGACGTGGAGCGCTGGCCCGGCGAGGCACTGCTGCCGATCATGCAATACTCCATGGAGCAGAAGCAGCTGCTTGAGCATCAGGTACGACGCATCCGCGACATGGTCCGCAGTGACCGTGACAGCAAGGCCGAACGGGAACGCCTCACCAACACCATCACCGACCTGCGCAAGCAACTGGAACTGGCAGATACCATGCAGCGACAGATCCGCCGCCCCGCCCCCACCCTCAGCCAGCAGAAAGTGGTCAATATCTCTGGCATTGCCTGACCAGGCCTGCCAGTTAACATCACCCTGGCAGCGGACCACGCTGCCAGGGTTTGGTTGCAGCGGTGTCGTCGCCCCTTTAAACTGAAGGGCTTGCACCGGCCCGGAAGACGGCTGGATGAACGACCCGAGACGACCAATCAAGGACTCAACCGCATCGATGCCCGACTCCCTGCCTTCGGATTCTGTAGGCCTGGTTACCCCACAAACCCTGCATTTTGACGAGCCCCTGACGCTCGCCTGTGGCCGGACCCTGAAGCAGTGGGACCTGGTGGTGGAAACCTATGGCACCCTGAATGACAGGCGCAGCAATGCCGTGCTCATCTGCCATGCCCTCAGTGGCCACCACCATGCCGCCGGGTACCATTCCATGGACGAACGCAAGCCGGGCTGGTGGGACGCCTGCATCGGGCCGGGCAAGCCCATCGACACCAACCACTTCTACGTGGTGAGCATCAACAACCTGGGCGGCTGCCACGGCAGCACCGGCCCCAGCAGCATCAACCCGGACACCGGCGAGCCCTACGGTCCGGACTTCCCGGTGGTGACGGTGCGGGACTGGGTGGACAGCCAGGTGGTGCTTGCCGACCGGCTGGGCATCGACTGCTGGGCCGCCGTGGTGGGCGGCTCCCTGGGGGGCATGCAGGCACTGCAGTGGAGCATCAGCTACCCGGATCGCCTCAGACATGCCGTGGTGATTGCCTCCACCCCCCGGCTCACGGCCCAGAACATTGCCTTCAACGAAGTGGCGCGCCGGGCCATCACCTCCGATACCGACTTTCACGGCGGCCACTACTACAAGCACAACACCCTGCCCCGGCGCGGCCTGATGCTGGCCCGCATGGTGGGGCACATCACCTATCTGTCCGATGCTTCCATGGGTGAAAAATTCGGCCGCGAACTGAGGGACCAGGCCTACCAGTTCGGCTACGATGCGGAGTTCCAGGTGGAAAGCTACCTGCGCTACCAGGGGGAACGCTTCTCCGAGACCTTCGATGCCAATACCTATCTGCTGATGACCCGGGCCCTGGACTACTTCGACCCGGCCTATGAGACCGACAACGATCTGGTGAAGGCCATGGCCAAGGCCCATTGCGAATTCCTGGTGCTGTCCTTCAGCAGTGACTGGCGCTTTACCCCGGCCAGGTCGGAGGAACTGGTGAACGCCATGATCGCCGCCCGGCGCCGGGTGAGTTACGCGGAAATCGACGCACCCTGGGGCCACGACGCCTTCCTGATTCCGACCCCCCGGTACAATGCCGTGTTCTCCGCCTACATGAACCGGGTGGCACGGGAGGTGGGGGCATGAGGGCCGACCTCGAGATCATCCAGCAATGGATCCGTCCCGGCAGCCATGTGCTCGATCTGGGGTGTGGTGACGGCACCCTGCTGCAGTACCTGCAACAGGAGAAACAGACCACCGGCTTTGGCCTGGAGATCAACCCGGACCATATCACCGAGTGCATGGGCAAGGGCGTGCCGGTGATCGAACAGAACCTGGACACCCAGGGCCTGTCCAACTTCGATGACGACAGCTTCGACACCGTGCTGATGACCCAGGCCCTGCAGGCCGTGCAACGGCCGGACATCGTGCTGGACGAAATGATGCGCCTGGGACGGGAAGGCATCGTCACCTTTCCCAACTTCGCCCATTGGCGGCTACGCTGGTACCTGATGTGGCGGGGACGGATGCCGGAATCGGAAACCCTGCCCCACCGATGGTATGACACGCCCAATATTCACCTGTGCACCTTCAAGGATTTTGAGGCATTGTGTCATCAGAAGAACTTCCGCATCCGTAATCGTACGGTAGTGGACGGTGAACACCAGGACCGCTGGCTGAGCCGCCTCTGGCCCAACCTGCTGGGCCAGATTGCCATCTACCGCATTACACGGGGAGACTGACCATGAAGCTCGCAATTACGTTGACGCTGTTGTTGCTGACTCTCGCCGGCCCCGTCACGGCCCAGGAGAAGAGCGTCGATTTCGGGGAATACCAGGTCCACTATGCGGTATTTCCCAGCACCTTCCTGCCACCGGAGGTGGCGGCCGCCAACAACCTCAACCGCAGCAGGGGCATTGGCATTGTCAACATCGCCATCATGACCCAAGGGGACAATGGGGGCATCAGGACGGTACCGGGACAGGTGGAGGGCAAGGCGCTCAATGATGTGGGCCAGCCCAGCTTCCTGGCGTTTCGCCGGATCCAGGAGGGGGATGCGGTGTACTTCATTGCCGAGTACCAGTACAGCGCCGGTGAACTGATGACCTTCCAGATCACCGCCCGCCCCAGTGGCCACGCCCAGGACCTGCCAATCCGTTTCTCCCAGGCGCTGTTCAATGACTGACCAGGATTCCGGAGGCCCCATGACCCAGCGACTGGTCCTTGCCAGCAACAACCCGGGCAAGCTGCGGGAACTGGGCGACCTGCTGGCGCCGCTTGGCCTCAGCCCCGTTGCCCAGGGGGACCTGGGAGTCGGCGAAGCCGAGGAACCCGCCGTCACCTTCGTGGAAAACGCCCTGCTCAAGGCCCGGCACGCGGCCCGGGAAACCGGCCTGCCGGCCCTGGCGGATGATTCCGGCCTGGCGGTGGATGCCCTCGGCGGTCAGCCCGGAGTCCGTTCCGCCCGCTATGCGGGCCCCGATGCCAGCGACGAGGACAATGTCAGCGCCCTGCTCAGGGCCCTGGAGGGCGTACCCGAGGCCGGGCGCTCGGCCCAGTTCCACTGCGTGCTGGTCTATCTGCGCCATGCCGACGACCCGACCCCGGTGATCTGCCACGGCCGCTGGCCAGGGCGTATCCTGGAAGCTCCCCGGGGGGATGGCGGGTTCGGTTATGACCCGGTGTTCCTGGCTCCGGAGTTCAACCTCAGTGCCGCCGAACTCACCCGCGAGCAGAAGGGCCGTATCAGCCATCGGGGTCGTGCCCTGCGCCTGCTGGTGGAACAGCTGGAACAGACGTGATCTCCGCCGCCAGCGATACCGGAACACCCTGCCCGCCACTGGGCCTCTACATCCACGTGCCCTGGTGCGTGCGCAAGTGCCCCTACTGCGACTTCAACTCCCACAGTTTTACCGGGCCACTGCCGGAAGACGACTACCTGGACGCACTGCTGGAGGACCTGCAGCAGGACCTGGCACTGGTCCGCAACCGTCCGGTATCCACCGTGTTTATTGGTGGCGGCACGCCGTCGCTGATGTCCCCGGCGTTCTACCAGACCCTGTTCCGCCGGATCGGTGAGTGGATCACCTTCACCCCGGACGCCGAGATCACCCTGGAAGCCAACCCGGGCACCGTGGAGCAGGGCCGCTTCCGGGGCTTCCGGGAGGCCGGCATCAACCGGCTGTCCATCGGCATCCAGAGTTTCAATCCACAGCACCTGCAACGGCTGGGGCGGATCCACGACGACAACGACGCCCGACGGGCCATCGAGGCCGCCTTCGAGGCCGGCTTCGACAACCTCAACCTGGACCTGATGCACGGCCTGCCGGACCAGAGCCCGCAACAGGCCCTGGCGGACCTGGACGAGGCCCTGTCCTGGCAGACGCCCCACCTGTCCTGGTACCAGCTTACCCTGGAACCCAATACCGAATTCTATAGCCGCCCCCCGGCCCTGCCCGAGGACGACACCCTCTGGAGCATCTGGCAGGCGGGGCGGGAACGGCTGCTGGCGGCCGGGTTCGACGACTACGAGGTATCCGCCTGGGCCCGGCCCGGCCGGTCCTCCCGCCACAATCTCAACTACTGGACCTTCGGCGACTACCTGGCCGTGGGGGCCGGCGCCCATGGCAAGGTGTCGCTGGCGGACGGGGACATCCTGCGCTACTGGAAGACCCGCCAGCCCGATGCCTACCTCAGGCGCATCGGTAGTCGCACCGCCGGCACCCAGTCCATCGATCCGGAGGAACGTCCCCTGGAGTTCATGATGAATGCCCTGCGGCTGAAGGAGGGTGTCGACGAGGTCCTGTTCCGGGAACGGACCGGTTTACCATTGACTACAATTGCTGCAATACTGAATCAATTGAGAACAGACGGGCTACTGGACCCTCACCGCCTACAGGCCACGGAGCGGGGGCGACAGGTCCTGAACAGTGTGCTGGAGCGTTTTCTGTCATGAACGACACTACCCGCAGACCGATCCCGGCGAGGATCCGCTGGCTCGGGGGCGTGACCGCCATCGTGCTGGTACTGCAACTGGGGCTGAACCAGCCCCTCCAGACCCCGGTTTCCCCGCAGGGCATGCTCAACTTCCAGTTGGCCACCACCGGCGAGAACGCCATCGCCATTGTCGAGAGCTGGACCGGGGCCGGCCTGGGCTGGGCCCGGGCGTCCCTGTGGAGCGGCTTCGTGTTTGCCTTCCTCTACAGCACCCTGCTGATTCTCTTCACCAACCATCTGCTGGTGGACCGGCCCGGCATCCGGGAGCGCAAGGCGGGGCGCTGGGTCCGGGGGCTGTTCGTGGCCGCCGGCATGACCCATGTTGCCGAGTACTCCCTGATGCTGGTGAACCTGGATTCGCCCAGTGACCGCCTGAGCCTGTCCGCTACGCTGCTGGCGCTGATCAACTACACCGCCCTGCTGCTGGGCATTGCCGGCCTGGTGGTGATCCGGGCGGCGCGACGCCACCCGATACACACACACCACGCCTGAAAGCGCCGCTGGTAAAGGTTTGAGACGTCGATGCGTAGCGGCTCAGTTGGTCCGCCGGTACACCAGGTCCCACACACCGTGGCCCAGCTTCTCACCCCGCTTCTCGAACTTGGTAATGGGCCGGTGCTCCGGGCGTGGTGAGTAGCCGCCCTCGTCCCGGGCGTTGACGAAGCCTTCCGAGCCGTCCATCACTTCCAGCATGTGCTCGGCGTAGTTTTCCCAGTCCGTGGCCAGGTGCAGGATGCCACCAACACGGAGCTTGTGGCGCAGGCGTTGCACGAACTCGTGCTGGATCAACCGGCGCTTGTGGTGCTTCTTCTTGGGCCATGGGTCGGGGAAGAACACCATGACCCGGTCCAGGCCGGCGTCCGGCAGGCACAGGTCGATCACATCGTTGGCGTCGATGGCGTACACCCGGACATTCTCCAGGCTCCGCTCCTCCACCTCTTTGAGCAACGCGCCCACGCCAGGGGCATGCACTTCCACCCCGATAAAGTCCTGCTCCGGCGCTGCCTCGGCCATTTCCACCAGGGACTGGCCCATACCAAACCCGATCTCCAGGTTCAGCCAGGCTTCACGACCGAAGATCTCCCGGGGGTCGATAACCCCCTGCTCCCGGGTCAGGCCATACTTGGGCCACAGGCGCTCATAGGCCTTCTTCTGACCGTCGGTCATACGACCCTGACGGATCACGAAGCTGCGTACCCCCCGGCGGGTGGTAATGGGGGATGAATCCGTCTGGTTCTGGTGATCAGTCATCTTGCGTCCTCAGGCCACGGTCTGGATAACTCTCGGGTACGATTCGACAGGCTTCACAGTTTACCAGAATCCCGCCACCAGTCAGAGGCAGCCTCCGCCCGGGACCTGCGTCAGATCGCCGACACCCCCTGCGCCGCCGGCTGGCGGTCCAGTTTGCGGTAGCCCAGGGCCTCAACCAGGTGCGACTTCGACAGCGCCTGGTCACCAGTCAGGTCGGCGATGGTGCGGGCCACCCGCAGAATCCTGTGGATGGCCCGGGCGGACAGTCCCAGACGCTCAATGGCCTGGCTCACCAGTTGCTCGCTGGCCGAATCCAGGCGACAGGCCTCATGGAGCGCCGCCCCGGAAAGCGTGGCGTTGAGGCCCTGGCGGTCGAGCTGGCGCTCCCGGGCCGCCATCACCCGTTGTCGCACCGCCGCACTGCCCTCCCCTTCACCATCCCGCCGCAACAGCACCTCACCATCCTGCACCGGCACTTCCACATGCAGGTCAAAACGATCCAGCAGGGGACCGGACAGCTTGCGCCGGTAGCGGGACACCTCGTGGGGCGTGCACTGGCACTCAATGGTGGGGTGGCCACGGTAGCCACAGGGGCAGGGGTTCATGGCGGCGATGGCCTGGAAACGGGCCGGGAACAGGACCTGGCGGGCCGCCCGGGAAATCATGATCTCGCCGGATTCCATGGGCTCCCGCAGTACCTCCAGCACCTTGCGGTCGAACTCTGGCAGTTCGTCCAGGAACAGTACCCCGCGATGGGCCAGGGAGATCTCCCCGGGCTGGGGACTGCTGCCGCCACCGACCAGGGCCACCGAGGAGGCAGTGTGGTGGGGCGCGCGATAAGGTGGCTGACGCCACTGCCCGGCCCGCACCGGCAGACCGGCGATGGAATGGACGCTGGCCACCTCCAGGGCGTCCTGGTCCGTCAGTGGCGGCAGTATGCCCGGCAGACGGCTGGCCAGCATGCTCTTGCCGGTTCCCGGGGGGCCGAACAGCAACAGGTTATGGCCGCCGGCCGCGGCGATTTCCAGGGCCCGCCGGGGCACGTGCTGGCCCCGCACATCCGCCAGGTCCGCCACCCCGGCGGTGCTGTCCACGGCTTCCATGGGAGCCACAGGAGAGAGGGTGTCGGTACCCGCCAGGTGCTCGCATACCCGTAGCAGGTGGTCGGTGGCCAGCACATCATCACCGCCGGCCAGGGAGGCCTCGTCGGCATTATCGGAGGGCACCAGGATACGGCGGCCGGTCTCCCGGGCGGCCATGACCGCCGGCAGTACCCCGCGCACCGGCCGCAGGGTGCCGTCCAGCGCCAGTTCCCCCAGGCATTCCAGGCCGGCCAGGGGTTCCGGAGGCAACTGTTCCGAGGCCACCAGGATACCCAGGGCCACGGCCAGGTCGAAACGGCCGCCCTCTTTGGGCAGGTCCGCCGGAGCCAGGTTGATGGTGATGCGTCGGGCGGGGAATTCGAAACCGGCGTTCAGTAGCGCACTGCGAACCCGGTCCTTGCTCTCTCGGACCGCCGTTTCCGGCAACCCCACAATGGACAGGGACGGCAGTCCGCCGGACAGGTGGACTTCAACGGTCACGGCCGGGGCGCTAACGCCCAGCCGTGCACGGGTATGGATGGTGGCAAGCATGCAGATCTTCCCTGATGTTATAGGCCCCGGCGGTACTGCCTGTGCCGCCTTTTAAGGGGGATTCAGTCCTGTGCCGGGTCGGCGCTGTGCGTCTGCTCCAGTTCGGCGACCCGCTTCTCCAGCTGTTCCAGACGCTCGCGGGTGCGAAGCAGCACCGCCTGCTGGGCGTCGAACTCCTCCCGGGTCACCAGTTCCAGCTTCGAGACCACGGACATGGCCGCAGCACGGGCATGGTTCTCAACATCGTCCCGGGCCGCCCGCGCCATATCCGGAACGAACTGACCGAACTGTTGCTGGACCTGGCCCAGCAGATCGTTGGGAATCTTCACCGCACTCTCTCCGTTATATTCCGTGGGTTCCCGGTCACCAGTCGCGTACCCTGACGGTGGGGCTGGCGGCCTTCTGTTCGCCGGGAGTGTAACACAGCCCGGTCCCTGCCATACTATTCGAAGGGACTCCCCTCAAGCCCGCTGGCAACCTGTCGTTGTCGGTGACGGTTTCAGAGGAAAGCCCCCGAAGGAATGGACGTTTATCAAAAGCAGGCGCACCTGTCTTGAGCAGTTGCACCAAATTGGTTCTCGCTCCATATCGCTGCGCTATAATGGCGCACACTTCGGAACCATTTTGGTTCACAAATATTGTAATACACTGTTTTATAACTATTTTTTTGCGTTGGCATACACGATGCTTTGAGCCTTGCACGCAATCCGCACAATTGGTGTGCGAGGTGGCAGCATCCCGAACCCGGTCGATCCACGATGCAGTGGCCAGAAAACCGGGGCGGCTTAATCCAAGGAGACAGCAATGAAACTTGTGACAGCGATCATCAAGCCTTTCAAGCTGGATGATGTCCGTGAGGCACTATCCGAGATTGGCGTTCAGGGCGTAACCGTAACCGAAGTAAAAGGTTTCGGTCGCCAGAAAGGTCATACCGAGCTCTACCGCGGTGCTGAATACGTGGTCGATTTCCTGCCCAAGGTGAAGGTGGAAGTGGCCATCGGCGACAACCTGCTGGACCAGGTGATCGAGTCCATCACCAAGGCAGCCAATACCGGCAAGATCGGTGACGGCAAGATCTTCGTGACCGAACTGGAACAGGCCATCCGTATCCGGACGGGCGAGACCGGCGAAGAAGCCGTCTGATCCCGGACGCTTAAAGCAGTCAGGCCAACGCAAAAAATCCAACCTAGATAAGCCTCGTGCGGAGGGCTTCCAATGGAAAACAGTGTATTTCATTTACAGTACGCTCTAGACACCTTTTATTTCCTGGTGTGCGGCGCATTAGTCATGTGGATGGCAGCTGGCTTTGCCATGCTGGAATCCGGTCTGGTTCGCGCCAAGAACACCACCGAAATCCTGACCAAGAACGTGGCCCTGTTCGCAGTGGCCTGTACCATGTACATGGTTTGCGGTTACGCCATCATGTACGACGGCAGCATCTTCCTGAGCGGCATGGGCAGCGTTGACGTCGGCGGCGTGATGGGTGAGTTTGCCGAGCGCGGCGACTTCGAGGGCGGCTCCATCTACTCCGGTGCTTCCGACTTCTTCTTCCAGGTGGTGTTCGTGGCCACCGCCATGTCCATCGTCTCCGGTGCCGTGGCCGAGCGCATGAAGCTGTGGGCGTTCCTGATCTTCGCCGTGGTCATGACCGGCTTCATCTACCCGATGGAAGGCGCCTGGACCTGGGGCGGTGCTGACGTATTCGGCATGTACAGCCTCGGCGATCTGGGCTTCTCGGACTTTGCCGGCTCCGGCATCGTACACATGGCCGGCGCCGCCGCTGCCCTGGCCGGTGTCATCCTGCTTGGCGCCCGCAAGGGCAAGTACGGCCCCAACGGCGAGATCCGCGCCTTCCCGGGTGCCAACATGCCGCTGGCCGCCCTGGGTACCTTCATCCTGTGGCTGGGCTGGTTCGGCTTCAACGGCGGTTCCGTGCTGAAGCTGGGTGACGTGGCCAGTGCCCACTCCGTGGCCATGGTATTCCTGAACACCAACGCTGCCGCCGCCGGTGGTGCCATCGCCGCCCTGATCACCGCCCGCGTGATGTTCGGCAAGGCCGACCTGACCATGCTGCTCAACGGTGCCATTGCCGGCCTGGTGGTGATCACCGCCGAGCCGTCCACCCCGAGTGCACTGGTTGCCACCATCTGGGGCGTGCTGGGCGGTATCCTGGTGGTACTGAGCATCGTGACCCTGGACAAGCTGCGCATCGACGATCCCGTCGGCGCCATCTCCGCCCACGGTGTGTGTGGTCTGCTGGGCCTGCTGCTGGTGCCCGTCACCAACGACGGTGTCACCTTCAGCGGCCAGATCATCGGCGCCATCACCATCTTCGTCTGGGTCTTCGTGGCCAGCCTGGTGGTCTGGGGTATCCTCAAGGCCGTCATGGGCATCCGCGTCACCGAAGAGGAGGAGTACGAAGGTGTCGACCTGTCCGAGTGCGGTATGGAAGCCTACCCGGAATTCGTTTCCGGCAAGCAGTAAGATCGCACCACCGGCTCCCCTTCCCGGGGAGCCAAAGCAAAAGGGCAGCCCTCGGGCTGCCCTTTTTTGTGCCTGGAGATAGTCAGCCTTCTGCAGGCCTGACCGGATCCTCCAGGGCCTCCAGCATGAACTGGGGCATGGCCAGCGCGCCGCGGTGGACACCCTCGTTGTAGTAGCGGGTCACGAAGGGCCGGTCGGCGGCGTCTTCCTCGCGGAAGTAGCTGGTGTGGACGTCCTTGCCCCCCATGGTGCAGCTCCACCAGCCGGTGGGGTAGACCGGCTGTGGGAATGGCAGGGTCTGGACATGGTCGAACCCGGCCTTCTTCATGTCCTGGTGGATATCGCGGATGATGCTGTCGGTGTGCAGCAGGGGCGATTCGCTCTGTTGCACGACGATGCCGCCCTCCCGCAGGGCGATCATGCAGTCGCGGTAGAAGTCCAGGGCGAACAGGCCTTCCGCCGGCCCCACCGGGTCGGTACTGTCGACGATGATGACGTCCACGCTGCCCGGCGGCTGGTCGCGCATCCACTGGATGCCGTCGCCGAAGAAGAAGTTGGCTCGCGGGTCCCGGTTGGACTCGCAGAGCTCCGGAAAGTATTTCTCTGACATCTGTGTCACACGCTCATCGATTTCCACCTGCCAGGCTTCCTCCACACCGGGGTGCTTGAGCACCTCCTTCAGGGTGCCACAGTCGCCACCGCCGATGATCACCACCTTTTTCGGGTCCCGATGGGTGAAGAGCGCGGGATGGGTCATCATCTCGTGGTAGAGGAAGTTGTCACGGCTGGTGAGCATCACGCAGCCATCCAGCACCATCAGGTTGCCGAAGGTTTCAGTCTCCCAAATCTCCAGCTTCTGGTAGGGGGTCTGCTCCTCATGGAGCTTGCGCTTCACCTGCAGGGAAAATGCGGTTCCCTTGTCCTGGAAGACTTCGGTAAACCAGTTGTTATCAAGTGTACTCATCCCATACCTCCAATCGTTACGGCCTGCCCCGGCCTGTTACCCGACGGCTCCGGGCGTTATGCCGCCATTGTATGGGCTGTTGCTGGCAGGCCAAAGCGTTGGCCGGAAAAACCTGCGCCGATTGGCCATTGTGCGCTGGTCCAGCTCGGGCCAGACGCCTACAATGGGCTCGCCGGACGCCGGCACCGGACGACTTATGGAGTTCAGTATGGCCACCAAAACCACCGCCAGCCAGGTCTACAACATCCCCCACTGGAGCGACGGCTACATCGACGTCAGTGCCGACGGCGAGGTGCTGATCCAGCCCCACCGCCAGGCCCGGGGCGCCCGCATCCGACTGCCGGAACTGGTCAGCCGTATCACCGGGGCCGGCACGGCCCTGCCGGTGCTGATCCGCTTCACCGACATCCTCCATGACCGGGTGAACAGCCTGTGCCAGGCCTTCAACGAGGTGGCCGCGGAACATGGCTACGATGGCCGCTATACCGCCGTCTATCCCATCAAGGTGAACCAGCAGCGGGGCGTGGTGGAGGAACTGCTGCGGGCGGAACCGGCGGCCGGCAACGGCCAGATCGGACTGGAAGCCGGCAGCAAGCCGGAACTGATGGCGGTACTGGCCCTGTCGTCACCGGGGGCGGTAATCGTCTGCAATGGCTACAAGGACCGGGAATATGTACGCACGGCCCTGATCGGCCAGAAGCTGGGCCACCGGGTGTTTATCGTGGTGGAAAAGCCCTCGGAGCTGAAACTGATCCTGGAGGAATCCGGGCGCCTGCAGGTCAGGCCGCTGATCGGCGTCCGTGCTCGTCTGGCCACCATCGGCAAGGGCAACTGGCAGAACACCGGCGGCGAGAAATCCAAGTTCGGCCTGTCCGCCGGCCAGGTGCTGGACGTGGTGGAACGACTGCGGTCCGCCGATGCCCTCGACAGCCTGCAACTGCTGCACTTCCACCTGGGCTCGCAGATCGCCAACATCCGCGATATCCAGACCGGGCTGCGGGAATGCGCCCGCTTCTACAGCGAGTTGCGCCAGCTCGGCGCCCCGGTGGATACCGTGGATATCGGTGGCGGCCTGGGGGTGGACTACGAAGGCACCCGCTCCCGCAGCAGCTGTTCCATGAACTACAGCATGCGGGAATACGCCTGGAACGTGATCCACACCCTGCAGGGGGAATGCGACCGGGCCGGGGTGCCCCACCCGGACCTGATCAGCGAGTCCGGCCGGGCCCTCACCGCCCACCACGCAGTACTGGTCACCAACGTGATCGACCGGGACCAGCCGGAATCCCGGACACCATCGGCTCCCGCCGACGATGCCCCCGCTCCCCTTCATGACCTGTGGCGGGACTACCGGCACCTGGTGGACGACGGCAGCCCCCGGTCCCGGATCGAGATCTACCACGACCTGCTCCATGCCATGGGTGATGTCCATGCCCAGTTCGCCCACGGCATGCTGTCTCTGGCCCACCGGGCCGAGGCGGAGCGCATCTACACCGCCGGCTGCCGGCAGCTCCAGCAACAACTGGACGGTGCCAACCGGGCCCACCGGGAAATCCTGGATGAACTCAACGAGAAGCTGGCGGAAAAGCTGTTTGTGAACTTTTCCCTGTTCCAGTCGCTACCGGACATCTGGGGCATTGACCAGATTTTCCCGGTACTGCCCATAAGCGGCCTGGACCGGGCCGTTACCCGCCGCGCGGTGATCCAGGACATCACCTGTGATTCCGACGGACGCATCGACCGCTACGTGGATGGCCAGGGGGTGGAAGCCACCCTGCCCCTGCCGGAGCAGGACGGCGACCAGCCACTGCTGATCGGCTTCTTCATGACCGGGGCCTACCAGGAAATCCTCGGCGATATGCATAACCTGTTCGGCGACACCCATTCGGTGGATGTGCGCCTGGACGGGGACGACCGGTACCACATCAGCCAGCCCACCGAGGGCGACACCGTGGCGGATATCCTGCGCTACGTGAACTTCGACCCCGAGACCCTGCTGACGGCCTACCGGGCCCGCTTCGCCGCCAGCGGCCTGGCACCGGAAGATCAGGCTCCCCTGCTGGCGGAGCTGGAAGCCGGCCTGGAAGGGTACACCTACCTGGAGGAATAAGGCCGCGCTGGCGACCTCCGGAAAAATTCCGCCGACATCGTGATCCGCCCCCCAAATCCGGGCGTATATCCCGCAACTGACAATTGCTGGACGAGTGCTACAATCATGATGAAAAACACGTCAGCCCAGGCTGCTGTCAAGGAGCGCCCGGTGTCCACACTGGACCAGAAACCTGCCCGGTCAGAGCGTCGCCGGGATCCCTGGAGCCAGCTGCTCGAGAAGGTTGGTCGGCATGGGGATCGTCAGGCCTACCACGCCCTGTTCGAGCATTTCGCCCCCCAGATCAAGTACTACGCCATGGCCAATGGTCTGTCGAGCCATGCGGAGGAACTGGTGCAGGAAGTGTTTGTGTCCATCTGGCGCCGGTCCTGCCTGTACGACTGGCGCAAGGCGGCGGCGTCCACCTGGATTTTCACCATTGCCCGGAACCAGCGTATCGACATGCTCCGCAAGATGCGGCGCACCAGCGCGGAAATGCCCGTGGAAACCGAGGACCTGTGGCAGATTCCCGGCGACAACGAGGATGAGCCGGTCACCTCACTGCATCGGCTGATGTCTGAGCGTCGGGTCCGGGAATCGCTCCGGCACCTGCCCGAGGAACAGATCACCGTCATCGCCAAGGTCTACATGGAACAAAAGTCCCACCAGATGGTGGCGGATGAACTGGACATCCCCCTGGGCACCGTGAAGAGTCGCGTCAGACTGGCGCTAAACAAGCTCAAGGTAATTCTGCAGGACCAGAACGTATGACCAACCACCACCCCGACAGCCTGATGTTGATGGAATACAGCGCAGGTAACCTGAGTGAGCCCCATGCCCTGTGCATCCGGCTTCACCTGGATCAGTGCGCCCACTGCCGCAGCCGCGTGGATGCCCTGGACAGCCTCGGGGCGGTGATGATGGAGCAGCAGTCCCACGTGGCGGTTGCCGAGTCCACCTTCGACAGCATCATGGCCCGCATCGACAGCGAGCCCGAACCCCGACCGGTATCCCCCACCCCCCGTCGCTCCGCGCTGAGCAAGCTGCTGGGCGACGACCTGGACGGCCTGCCCTGGAAACGACAGCTCCGGGACGTGAGCGTGCTGGACATTACCGACCGCTTCCCTGACCAGGATGACCAAGTCATCCTGCAGAAGCTGTGTGCCGGCGGCAAGGCCCCGGTCCACACCCATCGCGGTGAGGAAACCACGGTGGTGCTCCAGGGCGCCTTTGCCGACAACCGGGGCGTGTTCAACCAGTGGGATTTCGTGGTGCTGGGGCAGGAAGACGAGCACAAGCCCGTGGCCCTGGAGGGGGATGACTGCATTACCCTGTCTGTGCTCAGCGCCCCCCTGAAACTGACCGGCACCTTCGGCCGCCTGCTGAACCCGTTCATCCGCTAGCGTCCCGTCCGGCCCCGCCATCCCGGGGCCGGACCATCTCCGTGAAATCCCGGTTAGTCACCCGCGAGCCATGCTGTAGAATACCGGCTTTCAGGTACCGGTATTTATGATTTTCCCATGAGCAGTGACGACTACAGTTTCCGTTTCGGCGGCATCCAGCGCCTCTACGGCCAGCGCGCCAGTGAGGCCCTGCGCCAGTCCCATATCGCCGTGGCCGGGCTTGGCGGCGTGGGTTCCTGGGCCGCCGAGGCCCTGGCCCGCAGCGGCATCGGCATGATCACGCTGATCGATATGGACGATGTCTGCGTGTCCAACACCAACCGCCAGCTCCATGCCCTGGAGGGCCAGTATGGCCGCACCAAGACCGACGCCATGGCCGATCGCCTGCGGGCCATCAACCCCCAGGCGGATATCCGCGTTCACTTCGGGTTTGTCACCACGGGCAACGTTGATGAACTGATTACCCGTGACATGGATGGGGTGGTGGACGCCATCGACAGCGTCAAATCGAAGGCCGCGCTCATCGCCCATTGCCAGCGCCGGAAGATCCCCCTGGTGGTGGCCGGCGGCGCCGGTGGCCAGATCGACCCGACCCAGATCCAGGTGGCCGACCTCAGCCGCACCACCCAGGACCCGCTGCTGGCCAAGATCCGCAACCTGTTACGGCGGGAGTACGGTTTCTCCCGTAACCCCAAACGGCGCTTCGGGGTGGAGGCGGTCTATTCCACGGAGCAGTTGATCTACCCGACAGCGGACGGCGGCGTGTGCCACCAGAAGCCGGATACCGGCGGGCCGGTGCGGCTGGACTGCGCCACCGGGTTCGGAGCCTCGTCACCGGTAACCGCCAGCTTCGGCTTTATCGCCGCATCACGGCTGGTCAACCGCATCGCCCGCAAGGCCAGCGCCGCCAACGACTGATCCGGGGCGGGGACGGACTCAGTCCCCCCACAAATCCAGCACCAGCTTGCCGCGGACGTGGCCACCTTCCAGCAACCGGTGGGCCGCCGCCGCGTCCGACAACGGGAACACACCGTCCACATGGACCCTGACGTCCCCGTCCTCGATCAGCTCCAGGATTTCCTCAAGCTGGAACACGTCCGGCCGTACGGTCATGCCATGGGCCTTGAGGCCCATCCGCTCCGCTTCGCTGACGATCTCATCCGCGGTGACCGTGGGAATGGTGACCAGCACACCGTGCTCGCTGAGGGCATGCAGCGAGCGCTTGCCGGTGTCGCCACCGACCAGGTCGAGCACAAGGTCCAGCCCGTAGCACTCATCCGCGAAATCCTCCTGGTGGTAGTCGATCACCTCGTGCACGCCCAGCCCCGCCAGGAAGTCCCGGTTGTCCGCGGACGCCGTTGCAATGACATGGGCGCCGCGCTCCAGGGCAAACTGCACCGCCAGGTGGCCGACACCGCCGGCGCCGGCATGGACCAGCACCTTCTGGCCGGGTTCCAGCTCGCCCACATCGAACAGCGCCTGCCAGGCCGTCAGGCCCGCCAGGGGGAGCCCGGCGGCCGGCAGCAGCTCCAGTTCCTCCGGCACAATGGCCAGGTCCACCGACGGAACCACCAGGAACTGGGCGCAGGCCCCGCCGCTGGTGGGGAATCCGACCATTCCCATGACCCGGTCGCCGGGCACCAGCGTGGCCACTTTCTGCCCCACCGCAACCACCTCACCGGCCATGTCGTAGCCCGGCGTCCAGGGTAGCCGGTTTTCGATCTGGCGGGCGGCGAAACCCAGGCCGCGACGGGTCTTCCAGTCGATGGGATTGAGACCGGCGGCCACCACCCGCACCAGTACGTCCTCCGGCCCGGGTTCCGGCACCGGCGCCTCTTCCACCGTCAGCACATCCGGTTCACCGAACTGGTGGTAAACCAGGTGTTTCATGGTCGTGACTTCCCGTGGATCCATGACTGCCTCCCAACCGGTCACCCGGAGTTAAATAACCGCACGGCACAGGGCCGCCCTTTGCGGACGACCCTGACATTTCAGGTTAGCAGAAACCAGTTCAACCAGCGGCCCCTGCAAAGGTATAACCCCCATCCACCCGGATACGCCGGAATATCTCTGCGTATTCCGGCGGTACACGGGAGGGTCGTTGCGATGCCATGTTCACGCAGGCATGGGTGGACACCGCCCGCACCAGGGTCTTGCCATCCGCCGGGCGGATCAGCTGGAACTGCCGGGCCGATCGGATACGACCGTCAAAATCGGTGAACCAGGTGCCCAGTATCAGGTGGTCGCCGGCATTGGCGGACGCCAGGTAGTCGATCTCGGTACGGGTGATGGCCATGGCCTTGCCGGTCTGCTCATGCAGGGCCCAGGTCATGCCCTCGCTGTCGATGTGCGCCCAGCTGATGTCCTCCAGCCAGCGCACATAGACCACATTATTGGCGTGCCCGAGGCGATCGGTATCGTCATCGCTGACATGGATGTCCAGGGTGAAGGGGTCGGGCAGATCCCAGGCCAGGTCGCCCCCCGTGTTGTCTTGCATGGATCGATTGCTCCTTCAGTTCAGTCGTTGGCGGCGGACGGTTCGGCTTCTGCCAGGCCCGGCACGGCAGACAGGGGCAACCGACCGAGACGGTTGCTGTACAGGCTGCCGAAGAACAGCTCGTTGTCATGCACCCGGGCGGAGGTAAGGCCCCAGAGGTAATCGCCGCGGGTATCCTGCAGGCTGGTGATCACCTCGCCGTTTCCGTCCAGGGCCAGCACCAGTCCGTACCGGCCGGGCCCCGGGCGCAGGGATTCTGGCAGACGGGCCACCACATCCTTCAGCCAGGGCTGGTGATGCAGGAAATCCAGTGTCGCGCGCCGGCGTGCGGGCAGGGCCACCCAGTAGCGGCCCCGGCCGTCCACATCCAGGTTATCGGGGAAGCCCGGCAGGTTGTCGGCAAACACTTCCGCCTGGCCCTGTTCCGGCCCGGTCAGCCAGTAGCGCAGTAATCGGTAGCGGGGCGTTTCCGCCACCAGCAGGTAATCGTCGTCGGGGGAGACCACCACCCCATTGGCAAAATACAGGTTGCGTAACAATACCCGGGTCTGCCCGGTCCGCGGATGGTAGGAGAGCAGGCGGCCATTGGGCCGCATGGCCAGCAGGTCAAGCTGGTGGTTGGCCAGGGAGTGCCTGGAACTGGCATCGGTGAAGTAGATCACCCCGTCTCTCGCCACGTCCACGCCATCGGTCAGGCGAAATGGCAGACCTTCCGCCTCCCGGGTCAGCACCCGCACTTCGCCGACGGGAGATACCGTCAGCAGTCCCCGTTGAGCGTCCGCCACGATCAGGTTGCCCTGATGATCGAAGACCAGTCCCAGCGGACGGCCACCGGTGTCCACCCAGCGCTCCGGCTCGCCGCTGCCGCCGTCCTCCAGCCGCATGATCCAGCCATCGCTGGTGCCGGTGTAGAGCCGGCCCTGGGCGTCCATGGCGGTATCCTCGGGATGTTCCAGGTGCCCCCTGGCCAGGATATCCGACAGCCTCAGACGCTCATTGGGGGACAGTACCCCCGTCATGGCCGGGGCCGAAGGTGGCTGCCAGCCCTGGCTCTCAATGGGCGACGGACTCAGCAGAAAGCCACCTAGGACGACAAAAATGATCAGTAGCAGTATCAGCAGCCATTTCATGGAACGGTTCCTGTACCGGTGAACATGGCGATGCGCTCAGGCTGTCAGGAAATCCCGGCACCGGCGAGCGAACTCATCCGGCTTCTCCGCATGCAGCCAGTGGTCGGTGCCCTCAATCTCCTCAAGGTGGGCACGCGGGAACAGGGTATCGATGCGTTCCCGGTGCTTGCGCTGGATATAGGCCGACTCCGCCCCCTTGAGAAACAGCACCGGTCCCTCGAACGGGCCTTCCCCCTCCGGGGCGTCCGCCAGGTTCTGGTAGCAGGCCTCAATCACCGGCAGGTTCAGGCGCCAGCGGAACGTATCGGGGTTATCGGCTTTCTCGTCCGCAGGGACCCGCACCAGGTTCTTCAGCAGGAACATGCGGACTTCCGGAACCTCCACATATTCCTGTAATGCCCGGTCGGCGTCGCCCCGGGAGCTGACCGAGGACAGGTCCAGGTTCTTCATGCCCTCCAGGATGGCATCGTGGCGGGGGTGATAGGTAACCGGGGCAATGTCGGCGACGATCAGGCGCTGCACCCGCTCCGGGTAAGCCAGGGCCACCTGCATGGCGGTCTTGCCCCCCATGGAATGCCCCAGCAGGCAAGCCCTGTCGATGCCCTGCTCATCCAGGTAGGCCACCACATCTTCCGCCATGGCCGGGTAATCCATGGTGTCGGTATGGGGTGAACGGCCATGGTTACGCAGGTCCAGCCCGTGCACCTGCCAGCCATCCTGGAGTCTCTGGTTGACGCCTCCCAGGTTCTCCAGGGAACCGAACAACCCGTGGAGCAAGACCAGTGGCTCGCCTTCGCCGGTGATCCGATGGTGTAACCTGACGCTCATTGCTACCTCTTTCTGCTTTTTGGGCCCACAAACCTGCCGGTTCGCCCGCCAACCGTCAAGCGGAGAGCCATACAGGGCGAGACCCGGGTCTGCTATTGTTGCAGGGTCTGTTTGCAAGAGTACAGTACATGCCGGATTTTTCACTGCTGGCCATCGTGGTTACGGCGCTCTACAGCGTGGCCCTGGTCTGCGTCTACCGCACCCTTATCAGCTACCGGACCGCCCAGGGCGCCATCGCATGGATCATCAGTCTGGTGGGCATGCCCTGGATTGCCGTACCCCTGTTCCTGCTGTTTGGCCGCAACCGTTTCTCGGGCTACGTACGGGCCCGGCGACTGAACGACCGCACCCTGGAGCCCCTGCTCAACCGCTACGAGCGGCAGGCCGAGGGAGTGCCCTACCCGGTGGACTACCCTGGTGACGCCGATGAACTGGGCGTGCTGTGCAAGCTGGGCAGGCAGCCGTTCACCGGGGGCAATCACTGCACCCTGCTGCGCAATGGCGACGCCACCTTCGAGGCCCTGTTTGATGCCATGGAGAACGCCACGGACTACATCCTGCTGGAGTTCTACATTGTCCGCTCCGACCGGGTGGGGGAGCGCATCCTCAATATCCTCCGGCGCAAGCTGGCCCAGGGTGTCCGGGTCTACTTTCTGTATGACGACATCGGCAGCCTGTCACTGCCCGGCCGCTACCTGAACGCCCTGAAAAGCGCCGGCGCCAACGTGACCTCCTTCGGCAACGGCAATGTGCGCCGACGCCGGCTGCAGATCAATTTCCGCAACCACCGCAAGATCCTGGTGTGCGACGGCCGGGTGGGGTTCGTGGGTGGTATCAACCTGGGTGACGAGTACCTGGGCAGGGACCATCACCAGGAAACCTGGCGGGATACCCACTGCCGCATCACCGGCCCCGCAGTTCTGGGCCTGCAACTGGCCTGGCTGGAGGACTGGAACTGGGCCGCCGAGGAGAACCCGACACTGAGCTGGCAGCCCCACCGGGCCACCGGTAGCGATCAGCAGGTACTGGTGCTGCCCAGCAGTCCGGCGGACCGGTGGGAAACCTGCACCCTGTTCTTCCTCAACTGCATCAACAACGCCCGGGCGCGGATCTGGATCGCCTCGCCCTACTTCGTGCCGGATTTCCAGGTGATGAATGCCCTGCAACTGGCGGCCATGCGCGGCGTGGACGTTCGTATCCTGATCCCGGAGAAGTCCGATCACATCCTGATCACCCTGGCCGCCTACTCCTACCTGGTCAGCGCCAACGAGTGCGGCATCCGCATCTGCCATTACCAGCCGGGCTTCATGCACCAGAAGGTGGTGCTGGTGGACAATCGCTACGCGGCGGTGGGAACGGCCAACCTGGACAACCGCTCCATGCGGCTGAATTTCGAGATCACGGCCCTGTCCACCGCACCGGACTTCGTGGCCGAAGTAGAAACCATGCTGGAGGCGGACCTGGCAAACAGCCGGGTACTGCAACGGGCGGACTACGAGGACCGTTCCCTGCTGTTCCGGCTGGCCTGCCGGTCGGTGCGGCTGATGGCGCCCCTGCTGTAGCGGGGTTAGGCACCGCGATCAATCAAACAGCTGCTGCAGCGAGTACCCCACGTTCAGGTAGATGCCCCAGCGGTCGTCGTTGTTGTAGGCCAGGGCCGCCTGCACCGGACCGATCACCGTGTCCATGCCGGCCAGAATGGTGCCGGAGGTGAGCAGGTCGTCCCGCTCAGCGTCACCGATGTCCTCCCAGGCGTTGCCCGCCTCGACACCGGCCCCGAGGAAGAAAGGCACAATGGGACCGCCAAACTTGTGGTAGGCCACCACCGAGCCGATGACTGCGTCCTGGCCGGTTATCTCCCCCTGGCCATAGGCCGACAGGCGACGGAAGCCTCCCAGCAGCACGTTGTTCTCGATCCCCGCCTCACCCCGGGTCACCACACTGGCAAAGAACTCCCCGGACACCACCCAGTCACCGCGGCTGCCGGCACTGGCCAGCCTCAGCACGGCCTGGTCGAAATCGCTGTCCGCCCCCAGCCCCGGGCGCTCGAAACGGCCCCGGAGGCCGGCGAAGGTACCACTCTCCGGCAGGAAGGGATCGTCCAGGGAGTCGTACACGTAACGCAGGTTCCAGCTTCCCTGGTCAATGCGGTCGCCAGTAGCCTGGCTGTCGCCGACCCGGTCATCCACCCGAGCATAGCCCCGTTCGACGGTGAGGCGCATTTCGGCGTTGGCACCCAGCTCGGTTCCCAGGGCCAGGTCCACCTGGCGGCTGGAGACATCCACTTCCGCCTCCCGGTCACCCTCCTGGCCGAACACGCTGTAGCGATCCTTCTCATACTCGGCACCCACCACCAGGAACCGACGATAGCCGTAATCCAGCGGCTGGAACCATTCCGTTCTCACCCAGGGCTGGGTGCCCAGCTGCAGGCCGGTCTGCCATTCCCCGCCGAGGCGGTTGAGCTGGGTCATGCGCAGGGAGGCCGCCACATTGAAACGGGTATCACTCTCGAAATTTTCCTCATAGCCCAGGCCGAAACTCAGGTAGTTCGGCCCCCAGCTTTTCTCCCGTACCAGGATTTCAAGCACCGTGCCCTCATCCCCCGGGCTCAGGCTGTAACTGACGGTCTCATAGTAGCCCAGGCCGTAGATCCGCTTCAGGTCTTCCTCAAGCTGTTGCTGGTCCAGGGGCTTCCCGGTTTTCTGGCGGATCCGGTCGCGGAGAAAACGGTCGGACAGGCGACTGTCCTGACGGATCACCACCTGACTGATCACCCCCGGCTGGAAACTGCGTTCCGTGCGCAGGGCCAGCTCGTTGCGCCAACGCTCCTCGCCCACCGACAGCCGGTTGAGGGCCGACGACTGGTTACGGGCGGCGGTCGCCCCGAGTTCCATCAACAGGGGCACCTGGAAGAAATCCGCTGATCCCAGGCCGGTCAGATCAGGGGTTATCAGCACATCATCCGGGGTCAGGGACGCCAGTTGCTCCTCCACGCTGCGAAGGGTCATCAGGGTGGTCAGTTGCCCCACCACGGAGAAGGCCTGGTCCAGGGACCGCCCCTCCCCGGGTTTGTCCGAGATGTCCACCACAATCACCACCTCGGCGCCCATTTCCCGGGCCACGCTGACGGGCAGGTTATTGGCCACACCGCCATCCACCAGCAGACGGCCATCCCGGCTGACCGGGGCATAGACACCGGGAATGCTCATGCTGGCGCGGATGGCCTCGGCCAGGCTGCCGTCGGACAGCACCACTTCCTCACCGGTCTCCAGGTCGGTGGCAACGGCACGGAATGGAATGGGCAACTGGTCGAAGTCACGCACCAGGGCGGCGTCCTCGGTCAGTTCATTGAGGATGAATCCCAGGTTCTGGCCGGAAATCAGCCCCCGGCCCACCCGGAGCCCGTCCAGGCCCACCCCCAGGCCGGGGCGAATGGGAAAGCGCCAGTTATCCTCCTTGCGGCGCACCGGCTCGTATCGGCGGCCCGGGTTATCCCGGAAGCTGGACACCCAGTCCATTTCCAGTAACCGCTCCTCGATTTCCGCCACCGTCATGCCCTGGGCATAGAGGGCGCCCACGGCCGCACCAGCGCTGGTGCCCACCACCAGGTCCACCGGCACGTGGATTTCCTCCAGCACCCGCAATACCCCGACATGGGCAAGGCCCTTGGCACCGCCGCCGCTGAGCACCAGGCCCACCACAGGCCGGTCCTCATCCTGGGATGAACCATCCGGCGGCGTGGGCGGCGAGGCGGCCTCCTGGGCGGACACGGGGACAAAGGCAGAGATGGCCAGCATGACAAGGCCGGCGAAAAACAGACGGACGAGGTGGGGCACGGCGTCACTCCCTGATGATGGTGCGGTCCCGGGACAAGCTAGGCGTCCCTGTCGTCCGGATCGTCGGCCAGTGACAGATGACTGATGTCCGGCACCACCGGTGGCGGGGATTCCCGCTTGACCCCCAGGTCCGTGCCAGCGGGGGCCAGGGTCCACTCATCCAGGTGCTCGAACATGGGTTCCGGGTCGTGCCGCTCCTCGCTGAGGCGGGTGCCGGTGGGCTCCAGACCGAGGCTGGAGCCGGACAAGAGGGTATCCACCCTGTCGCCCGCCACCGGCAGACGATCACCGGGCTCCACCTGTGGCCCCGGGCCGGACGCGGCCCGTTCACCGGAAGCGGTGTCGGCGGGTTTTGCCGGAGGCTCGTCCGCGTCTGCCTTCTCCGGTGCGGGCGATGGTGACGGCGGCGGACTGGCCGGTTTGCGGTCCGCCATGGGCTCCACATAGGCAATCATGCCATGGCGGGCCAGCACGGTGCGGTATTTCTCGGCCTGGTCTTCCTCCAGCCGGTTGCGGATCACCACCGGGCGTCCGCTGAACATGCGGTCCACCTGCTCAACAGACGCCTTGAACAGCGCACGCGCATTGTTGCGGGCGGTTTCGACGTCGGTGCCGGGCTGGCATTCGCCCCGGAAAATCAACTGAAACATGTCCTGATCCTTACGGTTGCCCTCTGTCCGCCCGTACACCATGACGGATGCGGTTTCTTGATGTAGTTTAGCGCTCCGGACCGGGAATTGGCACGTATCGCATGGTCAAGATAGGCCTCGGGGCGACGCATTTGTGAAAAGTTGAAAAATGCGGCCTGTTTTGCCGACGCTTCCACACTTTTTCTGCGATACTTTTCGTAACAGAATGTAACGGGGAAAACTCCCTGCAGGAGATCCGGAATGGCTCACCACTCACTAAGCTATGCCGCAGGCCTGCTGATCGGCCTGACGCCACTGGCGGCCACGGCAGAGAATATCGACATGCTGATGAACCGGCTGTTTCCGCAGGATGAACTCACCTACATCGGTTTTGACAGTGTCGAGCGGGTCGATATTCCGGAGGCCTCCGGCGTTGATCGCAAGTACCTGATCGTGGATTTCCGCAGCCGCCAGGATGCCAACCGCGAGACCCAGGTGGCCCGGGTCCACGAAATCTGCACCACCCTGCTGGGCAACCTGGACCTGATCCAGGACCTTACCCACCAGGGGTACGACATGGTGAGCGTGGCGTTCGACCGCAACTATCAGTACGACTGCCTGCCCTGACACCGTCAGGTGTCGTCCCCATCAGACGGCGGCGCATTGCCCAACAGTGAAGGGAAGGCTTCCAGCTCGCTGTTGATGGCATCCAGGTTGAAGGCGTCCACGTCCGCCATCAGCTTTTCCGCATAACGGGTCACCGCCCGCGACCGATAGCGCTGGCCCCAGCTCAGGACCCGCGCCGCGAAATAACGCATCTGCTCCGGATCACCACTTTCCCGGACGGTGCGCCACTCATCACCGAAATCGTCCCGTAGCTGCTCCTTGAGCCAACTCCGCTCCTGCATGTCGAGGGTTTCGGTCATGGGCGCCTGGCTGGCCTGGGGCTGGTCCTCAGGCTCCTCCGCCATGGGAACCACCTGTACGTCCGGCAGCACCAGGGTAAAGGTGGAACCCTGCCCCTGGGTACTCTCGACGCTGAGTTCCCCTCCCATCATGCGCGCCAGCTTGCGGCTGATGGCCAGGCCCAGGCCGGTGCCGCCATACTTGCGGCTGCTCTGGCCCTCCTGCTGCTCGAAGGCGTCGAAGATTCGCTCCCGCTGGTCGTCCGCAATGCCGATACCGGTGTCGGTGACTGCAATGATCAGGCGACAGAACTCCTGATCATCCCGCTGCTCCATGGCGGACACGGTCGCCCGCAGGGTCACCCCGCCTTCATGGGTGAACTTGATGGCATTACCCACGAGGTTGAACAGCACCTGCCGCAGCCGGGTCTCATCCAGCACCATGCCCGTCGGCATATCCGGGGCCACGCTGACCTCCAGGCTGACGTTGTGCTCCCGGGCCCGCAGGTCGAAGATATGGCGCACGTCCTGCAACATCCGGCGCAGGCTCACCGGGCCGAATTCCAGGCGCATCTTGCCGGCCTCGATGCGGGACAGGTCGAGGATGTCGTTGATCAACATCAGCAGGCTGCGACTGCTGGCACGGATCGCATCCAGGTAGTGGTTCTGGCGGGGATCGGTCACCGTCTTGCTGAGCAGGTCACTGTAGCCGATCACCGCGTTCATGGGCGTGCGTATCTCATGGGACATATTGGCCAGGAACTCACTCTTGGCCCGGTTGGCGCCCTCCGCCTCCCGCGCCAGCCGCTCGGCCTCCAGTTTGGCGGCCCGCAGTTCGTCCTCGCTGCGCCGCAGGGCATGTTCCGAACGGATGCGCTCATCCACTTCCCGGGACAGCTTGCGGTTCCAGTAAAGGAAGATGAGCACCACGACCACCGCGATCAGCACCACCCGCTTGATGGCGGTGTAGTCCCGGTCCTGCTCGATATCCAGGTACACCCAGCGATTGTAGATGGCGTCCTTCTCGGCGGCATCAATGTTGCCCAGCCCCTTGTTGAGGATACGCACCAGGTCGCCCCGATTGCGGTTCACCGCCATGCGGAACTCATACTCGTAGGGGGTGATGCTGGTGATCCGCAGGTTCGACAGCCCCAGCTTGGCCACGGTGTAACTGACCCCGGGAATGTGCGTGACCATCACATCCAGGTCGCCGTTGGACAGGGCCAGCAGACCGTCCTGGACGGTATTGACCGGGTAGATATTGAGATCCGGATGGTTGATCAGCAGGTAGTCATGGGCGGCATGCTGACTGACAACACCCACCCGCTCCTGGCGCAGTTCCCGCAGGTCACCGATGAACCGGCCGTCCTCCCGGATCACCACCACGATGGGCAGGGTGAGGTAGGCCCTGGTAAACAGGAAATCCTCTTCCCGCCTGGGGGTGCGGGGCAGCGCCGGGAGAATGTCGATATCGCCGTTGCGCAGCATCTTCTCGGCCGTGGCCCAGTCGGAGACGGAACGTGTCTGGACATCCGTCCCCAGGCTGGTTCCCAGCCTCTGCACCAGGTCGGGGACCAGCCCCCGGGGGCTGTTGTTCTCGGTGAACTCGAACGGCGGCCAGTTCTCCCGATAGGCTACCCGCAGGGGACCGTGCTGGCGCAGCCATTCGCTTTCAATGGAACTGAGGGCCAGTCCCTCCGAGGTATCCCGTTCCACCACCGGGTCGGGCAACCAGGCGGATCGTATCCTCCTATGTTCATTATGACTGATGGCCTCGATGGTGCGGTTCAGCACGGGAATCAGTTCAGCCCGCTCCTCCCTGACTTCCAGTACCACATCCACCGGGTGTTCGTCCAGCAGGACGATCAGGCCAACGCCGTTGATCAGGGCCGACTGCAGGTAATCCGACACCACCGGCACCGGCCCCACAAAGGCATCGGCCTGGCCCGACAGCACCATGCTCACCGCCTCGCTGATGGTGGCCACGGGCACCGGGGTGAAGTTGTCCACGGAATCCAGCAGGGCGTACTGGTTGCTGTCCTTTCCCACCAAGGCGACCCGTCGGCGCTCCAGGTCCGCCAGCCGGCGGATACCGGCATCACCGGGGTCGGCAAAGATGCCATAGGTAAGCTGCATGAAAGGCTGCGTCCGCAGCCAGCCATCCGCCTGCGACTCCTCGGGCCGTCGCGTGCTGACCCGCAGGTCCGGCTCACCAGTGTCCTGCCCTTCCGACTCCACCCGCTCCGTCCCCAGGGAGGTCACATCAAGACCAATGCGGAGCTTTGCGGCCATCAGGGTCAGGTAGTCCACATAGGTACCCGCCAGCCAGCCTTCCGCCGTCACAAAGGCCAGCGGGGTCTGTCCGGCCCGCACGCCCACTTCCAGCTCGTCGATGCTTTCCACCAGGGCCAGTTCATCGGCCCCGAGCACCGGCCAGGGCAAGGGTGTATCGGGCTCCGCCGCCACATGGGGAATCGCCAGGGACATCAGTACCAGGATCAGGAAAAGGGCCAGTCTCACTACAGTTCCAACTCCCTGGCATACTCCACACGGTTGCGGCCATGGGTCTTGGCCTGGTAGAGGGCCTTGTCCGCCTCGTCGAAGACGAGGTCGGGCTCTATGTCCTCCCGAAACCCGGAAAAGCCCGCGGACACGGTTACCCTGACCGGCTGACCCTGGAAGTGGAACGGCATGTCCGCCACATGGCGGCGAATCTCATCCAGCATGCCGGCGGCCTGTTCGGGTGAGGTTTCCGGCAGTATGGCGACAAATTCCTCGCCACCATAGCGGGCCAGGAAGTCCGTGGCGCGCAGACGTTCCTGGATCGCCTTGGCCACAAGCTGGAGCACCCGGTCCCCGGCCTTGTGGCCGAACGAGTCGTTGACCCGCTTGAAGTAGTCGATATCAATCATGGCCAGGGTGACCGGGCGTCCATAACGCTGCCAGCGCTGGTACTCGAACCGGAGCCGCTCGTCCCAGGCCTCACGGTTGGGTAGCTGGGTCAGGATATCGGTAAGTGCCCGGGCCCGTTCCCGCTCCAGTTGCTCACGAACCTGGTCGCAATGGGTTTCCATGGCCACGAGCTTTTCCCGCATGAGCATCATCTGCTCAGACACCTGCTCCTCCCGCCGGTCCTCCTGAGTCCGGAACGCCTCCACGGTCCGGGCGATCCGCTCGATGTGACCCGACACGGAGGTGCGCAATTCCGCCAGATCGGAGCTGGTTTCCAGGCGGCCCCCCAGTTCCGACAGTTCCGCCCGGAGGGTCCGCTCCAGCTCGGCGGCGGATGTCCGCCGCCCCTCGATAACGTCCGCATGGTCACTGAGATGGCCATAGAGAGAGGACAGCCGCTCATCGAGACGTTGCAGGAAATTCTGGAACTCCCGCTGGCTGTGGGTGACCACGGCAATCACCAGATCCGCGGTTTCATCCAGGCTCTGGCGCAGCAAGTCCCAGTCATGGAGGTCGGACAGGCGTGATCTCAGGAGGACCGCCCGCTTATGGGTGTCCGGTGGCAGATCCACCTGCTGCATGATCCGCTCCATCAGTTCACCCACCCGACGGGCGATACGCAGGCGCTGCTCCCCGTCTCCCGGAACGGTGCTGAGGGGATCGTCCGCCCCGGTGGCCAGTTCGAGCTCATCATCCTGCGCCGGTGGCCTGCGAGACTCCGGTCCGGTATCCACTGCCGCCTCATCGCCACGCTTGAAAAGCCGGTCCAGCAACCCCCGTTCCCGGCCATTGCCCGGGGTCGGGTGGGCCAGGGCTCTCTCGGTTGCCGCGCAGAAACCCTCCAGCCAGGGAAGCAGTTGCTGACGGGACAACCCCCGGGGGCCCAGCTTCTTGCGCAGTCGCTTGAGGTCGGAACCCACCGTCTGGAACAGGTCATTCCCCTCTACCGCCGATAGCAGTTCGCCCAGGATCCGCCCTGCCTGGCGGGCATCCCCGGCCACCTGATCATCCAGGCGCTCGAGTTCATCGTCCAGGCGTTCCTGGAAGTCCCGGAGGATGTCCAGGTCACGGTCGCGCCCCCGCAGGTACTGGCGCAGCTCGGACACCAGCGCATCCAGGCGCCCGTCCTGGCCCTCCGATGCCAGGCTGGTACGGGCCAGCAGGCGCTCAATCAGGTAGCGAAGCTCGGTTTCATCGGCAGCGGACGTGGGCTGACCAGCGTTTCTTGATGACATATCCAATCCCGTTCTGCTGAATTCCGTCTCTCAATACGCCCCGACAGGACCGCTTGAACCTGGGAATATCACAAACCCCATGACCACTATAGCGAATCCCCGGGCACGGGGCCCTTTTCAGACGTCAGCCCCTTCCGGCGCCTCGCCCGGGGATGGGCATTATCATAGACCCGGGCAAGGTGCTGGAAGTCCAGATGGGTATAGACCTGGGTGGTGGCGATATCGGCGTGTCCCAGCAACTCCTGCACCGCCCGCAGGTCGCCACTGGACTCCAGCAGGTGGCTGGCAAAGGAGTGTCGCAGCATGTGTGGGTGCAGGTGCTGGTCCGCGCCATGATGGAGCCCCCAGCGGGCCAACCGCTGCTGCACGCTACGGGTGCTGAGTCGCTGGCCCCGGCGACTGACAAACAGCGCATTCTCGCCCGCATCGGCCAGCGCCGGTCGTAGGGCCAGCCACTCCCGCAGGGCCTTGGCCGCCTTGCGACCCACCGGCAGCACCCGCTCCCGGTTGCCCTTGCCCCGTACCCGCACCTCGCTGTCCGGCAGATCCAGGTGTACCAGATCAAGGCCGGTCAGTTCCGACAGCCGCAGGCCCGATGAATAGAACAGCTCGAACATGGCCAGGTCCCGGACTTCCAGTGGGTCGTCCGGGGTGGCATCCAGTAGGTGGCCGAGTTGATCGGCATCAGCCGCCACCGGTAACCGGCGGCCGCTTTTCGGCGCCCTCACATCCAGGGCCGGATTGCTCCTGGCGCGGTTTTCCCGGATCAGGTAGTCGTAGAAACGGCGGATGGCGGACAGTGCCCGTGCAATACTGCGGCCCGAGAGGCCTTCCCGGTTGAGAGTGGCGGCATAGCGCCGGACATCCGCCACGGTCAGCATGGACCACTGGTCGATGGGGGGCGACTGTTCACAGGCCCAGTGCATCAGCCGTGTCAGGTCACGCCGGTAACCCTGGCAGGTGTGGGGGGACTGGCGACGTTCGGCGGACAGGTGGTGGAGAAACGCAACCACCCCCTCGGTCAGGCTGTCGGGCAGGGCCTGCCTGTCGGACTCATTGCGGTTCAAGCTATCCTCCCGATCCAGTCCAGCCGGCACCATGGCCAACACCCGACGCCACCTAACCGGTTGGTCAAGCCGTCGCCAGTGCCGGTCACGTCAGCGGGATTCGGCCACCGCATCCAGCACCGGTTCCACCTGGCGATGGCGCTGCAACAGGGGCGGCAACAGCCGGCTCAGGGTGTCGCTGATATAGGACAGGAACAGTGACCCCATGCTCTGGTCGAAATACCCCGGCTGACAGCTCCCCACGGCAAAGACACCGATCAGGCGATCCGTACGCAGGGGCACCAGTGCCACCGAGGCCACCGGCTCATCACGACCGGGGAACAGGAAATTCCGGTCGGACTCCCGGAACTGGCCGCAGACCGCGCGTTCGCCGTCGAGCAGGGCCCCGAGCTGGCGGTTGGCATCCTCGTCGGACACCACGTGCAGGGCGCCGGTGGTGCTGCCCGCCGGCAGGGAGCCCCCCACCAGCATCAGTGAGGCGGCGTCCAGGCCGAAATCGCCGCGGATACTGTCGTCGATGGCGGAGGCCATCTCGGTGAGGTTGCGGGCTTCAATCACCTGCATCAGCAGGCGCTTGCTCTTCTCGAACAGGCGATCGTTCTGGCGGGCAATGGAGACGAGTTCCACCAGCTCGTGGCGCAGGGTGTCCCGCTGCTCCCGGTACAGGTGCACCTGTCGCTCCACCAAGGAGATGGCCCGCCCACTGTCGTGGGGTAGGGTCAGGGCGCGCAGCAGCTCGTCCCGGCCGATAAAGAAATCCGGATTATTCCGCAGGTAATCGGCCACCTGCTCGGCGGTCAAGGTTGCATCCACTGAAGGTTCCCCTGTTATCGCGACGGCCTTCTGCCGGGCCGTTGTGTGTCACGGTTCCTATGGTCGCCCGGCTCAGCGGTCCGCGGGCCGGCGTTCCGGCTCGCGTGCGGAGGAATGACGGCGACCCCGGCGGCGATTGTCGCCAGGCAGGCGGATCTGGCCGTCAAAGACACGGGCGGTTGGTCCTTCCATCATAACAGGGGCCCCTTCCCCCTGCCATTCGATTACCAGGTCGCCCCCCGGGAGTGTGATCCTGACACGCTTGCCCAGCAGCCCCCGCAGTTGTCCGGCGACCACCGCAGCACAGGCACCGGTGCCGCAGGCCAGGGTTTCCCCCGCGCCGCGCTCGAACACCCGCAGCCGGGCACGGCCGGGGTCCAGCACCTGCAGGAAGCCGATATTGGCCCGGGCCGGGAATCGTGGGTGCCGCTCCAGGGCCGGCCCCAGGGTCTCCACCGGTGCCGTGTCCACATCGTCCACCAGCAGCACCCCGTGGGGGTTGCCCATGGACACCGCGGAAAGCTCCAGGGTCTGGCCGTTCACCTCGACGGGGTACACCGACTGGCGGGATTCCGCCGCAAACGGGATGGCCGCCGGGTTCAGTTCCGGTACGCCCATGTTGACGGTGACCCAGCCGTCCCGACCCACGCGCAGTTCGATCACCCCGGCGGCGGTCTGCACCCGGATCACCCGGCGGTTGGTCAGGCGCTGGTCGCGTACAAAACGGGCAAAGCAGCGGGCGCCGTTGCCGCACTGCTCCACCTCGGAGCCATCGGCATTGAAGATGCGATAGCGGAAGTCCACGTCCGGCAACCCGGGCGGTTCCACCACCAGCAACTGGTCGAAACCAATACCAAAGTTCCGGTCCGCCAGCTTGCGGATCATCTCCGGGCGCAGGCGGAACGGCTGGCTGATGGCATCCACCACCATGAAATCGTTGCCCAGGCCGTGCATCTTGGTGAATGACAGCGTCGGGCCCTGGCTGCGTGCTGGTCGACTCATCCCATGCTCACTCATTGCGGCAGGCAGTGTTCGTGGCGGAGCTGGTCATCCAGGGTTTCCCGCTCACGGATCACGTGCACACGGTCGCCGTCCACCATCAGTTCCGGCGGGCGGTTGCGCGTGTTGTAGTTGGAACTCATGACAAAACCATAGGCCCCGGCGGACCGGACCGCCAGCAGGTCGCCCGGCGCCAGCGCCAGGATGCGATCCTTGCCCAGGAAGTCGCCGGTCTCGCACACCGGGCCCACAATATCCCAGGACTTCGCCTCCAGGTCGGAACGGGGCGCGGCGGGCACGATGGCCTGCCAGGCGCTGTACAGCGCCGGGCGGATCAGGTCGTTCATGGCGGCATCGACAATGGCGAAATTGTGCTGGTCGGTGCACTTGAGGAACTCCACCCGGGTCAGCATGATGCCGGCGTTGGCGGCGATGGAACGCCCCGGCTCCAGCACCAGCTCCAGGTTACGGTCGCCCAGCCGTTCCACCATGGCGCCGATGTAGTCCTGCGGCGCCGGCGGCTGCTCCTGCTCATAGGTCACGCCCAGGCCACCGCCCATGTCCAGGTGACGGATGACAATGCCGTCCTCCGCCAGACGGTCCACCAGTGCCAGCACCCTGTCCATGGCGTCCAGGAAGGGCGCCACCGTGGTGAGCTGGGAGCCGATGTGGCAGTCCACGCCCTGGATATCCAGGTGGGGCATGGCGGCGGCACGGGCATAGACCCTGGGGGCGTCGGCGATGTCGATGCCGAACTTGTTTTCCTTGAGACCAGTGGAGATGTAGGGATGAGTACCCGCGTCCACATCGGGGTTCACCCGCAGGGACACCGGCGCCTTCACACCCAGCTCGCCGGCCACCTGGTTGAGGCGGTCCAGTTCGGTGTCGGATTCCACATTGAAGCAGCGTACGCCCACCTCCAGGGCCCGGTGCATTTCCCAGGGCTGCTTGCCCACGCCGGAGAACACCACCCGGGCCGGATCACCGCCGGCACGGAGCACCCGTTCCAGCTCGCCGGCGGAGACGATATCGAAACCGGCACCGAGACGGGCCAGCACATTGAGCACCGCCAGGTTGCTGTTGGCCTTGACCGCATAGCAGATCAGGTGGGGACGCCCTGCCAGGGCCCTGTCGTAGGCCCGGTAGTGGTCCTCGAACGCCGCCCGGGAGTACACGTAGGCCGGGGTACCATGGTCCCGGGCGATGTCGGCCACGGCTACCTGTTCCGCGAACAGCTGGCCGTCGCGATAGTTGAACTGATCCATGAATAAATCCTGTTAACGGGTCTCGGCGTCTTCATCCGCCGAAGAGACAGCAGTGGTGGTTTCCTGGGGACGCTCCAGCGGCCCTTTCTGGCCGCATCCGGCCACCAGGCCAGACATCAACACCAGCACAGCCAGGTAAATCGCAGTTCTCATGGTCAGACCTTCCTGCCTCATCCGGCGACGGCCCCGTCACGACAGGGCTGCACCTCGAAAAAATCAATGGAGCAGTATACCTGAGGGAGCCCGGCGAGAGCGAGCCACGGAGCGACAGGTCAGGCCAGCCCCAGCTCCCGGTTCAGGGCCTGCTGGAGCTGCTGGCGGTACCAGAGGTACTGGCAGGTCTGGAGTTCCTGCTGCCACATTTGCGGATCCAGATCATGGGGCAGATGGAGGTCGGTGAGATAAACCGGGTAATCCTCACCACTGCGCCGGAGCTGGCGGACGTAGTGGGCCACTGCCGCCATCTGCCGGTCGCCGTACTCGGCAAGGCTGAATTCCTGCTCATCGCAGTACAGGTCGAAACGCAGGCTGCCGTCCCCCTGCTGCACCCCCACCGCCTGCAGCTCCATGCCATCCAGCGACAGGGATTCCGGCGCCAGGGGCGTGCGTTCCAGGCGGGCCTCGCCGGCCTCGACAATCACCTCGGTACAGATCAGCCCGGCGACCGGACTTTCCGCCCCGGCCATCTGGCGGAGCTGTCTGCGTTCGGTCAGGTTTTCCAGGAACCGCATGAGCGGCAGCAGTGACTGGCGCCGGCTGCCGGACCAGGGTTGGCTCCAGCCGTACAGGGAGCCGGTCTCATCGGTGACCCAGAACCGCAGGCGACCGTTGCCCCGCTGCCAGAACATCTGGATGACATCCGGCTGGCAGGCATTGCACACGGCGCGGAAGGCGGGATCCTGTTGCAGCGCGTACCGGTCCGGCACCACTGGCGTGTATTCCTCCTGGGGCCGGGCCAGGTAGCCCATCAGCTCCTGATCCGAAGCCAGACCGATAAAGCCGGGCTCCAGCCCGTCGAAACGCAGCACGAACCAGCGCTGATCCACCTTCAGCAGGTAGCGCAATGGGTGTGGCCCGGTGCCACCGGCGAAGAACTGCCGGGTGACGTCCTCCACCAGCTCACGGATACGCCGGGAAATGGCGGTGGCGTGACTGCCACCGGCACACCACACCTTCACTACCGGTGGATGGGCCGGATCCCGGGCCACCAACGCCAACAGGTTCTTGAGGCACTGCACCAGGGCATCACCGGTCACGTAACGCTGCAGACTGATTTCCCGCCAGCTGTTGATGGTGACCTGCTCGATGGTGGCCACCAGGTTGTCACGGCCGCCGCTGAACCCAAGGGAATCGTGCTGGCCGCTGAGCTTGTGCAGGCCGCGTTCGGTAAGCCTGGCCAGGGGATCGACGCCCACGTTCACCAGCAGGAGATGGGTGTCCGGTCGCACCGGCGCCATCAGCGCCTCCCGGGACGGCGGCTCGGGCACTCCCAGATGCTGGCCGATAAACGCCGTCATGGCCCGCAGGCCCTTCACTGTCAGCGCTGGGGCGGGGGCATCCGGCTCCTGGTACTCCTGGCGCAGGTTGATCCGTGTCGCCGGCGACAGCAGGCCATTGCACTGGCACCAGACCACCAGCTCCACGAGGCTGCCGGCCCGACGGATCGGCGACTGCCAGACGATGTCCGCCAGGCTCTCCAGGTTACGGAACAACAACCACCCGTCCGATGTGAGCTGGCGCGCGGAGGTGGTGCGCTGGCAGAACGACAGGTTCTCCTCGGCCAGGGACGGCGCGATCCCGGGATTGATGATCTCCACCTTGCCCGCCTTGCGCTGGAAGACGGCATAGAGCTTACGACCGAGCAGGTCCAGGTCGGCCTTGCTGATACTGGCGCGAACATTGTCACTGCGGGCCATGTACGACAGCAGCCGGTAGCTGTGGGTCAGTTCCGACACCACCCGACGACGCAGCTCCATGACCAGCTCCACCCGCCATTGGTGTCGGGCATCCAGCTCGGACAGGGTCTCCCGTTGCCAGCCCCATTCCGACACCAGCTCCCGTAGGATACGACCCTGCCAGCGGCTAGCGGTCTCCCCGGCCCGGGTCAGCGGCAGACCGGTCTTCAGGTAGAGAGCGCGCCGCACCAGGTCCAGCCGTTGCGGGGCGTCCATGGCCGTCAGCCAGCGCTCCAGCCGACGGTAAAGCATCACGTAGGGGTCCACCGCGTCCACCGAGGTCTCGCCATGGTAGACGGCTCGCTTGAAATCCCCGGACAACAGGCCGTTGTCCCGATCACGGGCGTAGCATTCGATCAGCAGCAGCTTGAGCAGCGACTTCCAGGGGGAATCGATACCCTTATAGAGTTGCCAGACGCCAGCCCCCAGGAACTCGGTAACGGGGACAGAAGGCACGGCCCCGAAATCCAGGTACTCATCCGGGCGGATGAAGCGGTTGTCCTGCAGGAACCGGGTCAGTTCGTCGTAGCGCGCTTCCTCCTCCACCGGAATCAGCCACCAAAGGGGATAGCGCCCTCCCAGGTGAATCGCGGTGCGATAGAACTCATCGAGCAACAGGTAATGCTGGGCACTGCCGCAGTTCTCCGTGGTGACCTCCGCCTGCTGCCGTCCCTGGCGGAAATCCTCGGCACTGAACACGAACAGGTTCAGCTCTAGGCCGTAATCCGCCGCCCAGCGGGTGAGTCGTTCGGCCTTCTCGTTCAGGGCGGCCACCCGCTCCGGCGGCAGGTCACCCCGATGGCACACCCAGACATCCAGGTCACTGGCCACGGAATGCCCCAGGGATCCGGGGCTGCCCATCAGGTAAAGACCGGTCAGTTCCGCCGCCCCCTTTTTTCCGGCACTGAAGCGGAACGAGCGGGCCAGGCGCTGGGCAGCATGCATGGCCTGATCCGAGGGTTGATACCGGTCCAGTCCCCGGGGGCAATCTGTGGCATGGTAGCCCGGCAGGGCCGGATGGTTGAGATGGAACACCAGCGGCAGCAGGTCCAGCACCACCTGTTGCCGCCAGGTCAGCGCCGAGCGGGCACGGTCCAGCCGCAGCTGGTTCAGGGTGCAGAAACGATCGGTAATGCGCCTCAGGACCTTGCGGTCAACACCCTCGGAAAAGTCCACCGATACGGCATGCGCTGGCGTCATCGACACCACTCCGGGATCGAGACGTTTCCTTTCTGCGTTTTATCTGTACAATGTGATCGGGTTGGCATTTGGATAGCCTAACAGAACATCTAACTAACTGAGCGGGTCATCGGTACTGACCACCTCGGATTCCCGGCACCGGACGCCAGAGCCAAGCAATACTGGAAAGAATAATAACGCAGTCCGGCGCGCCGACCTGTTTACGGAGCGACAACAGGGACTGAGACAGGAGTACTCTGACGTGAATGAGCTCGTCATCTGCCGCCACCGACCGGTTGCCGGCGAGGGCGTGACGACCATACTGACCGTGGACCAGGACGGCACGGTAACCGCGACGGACCCCAACCTTTCCGTGGTTCTGGGGTACAGTAGCAGTGACATCGAAGGTCGCCCCCTCAAACAGCTGATTGCCTCTGCAGAAGATAATCCGCTGAGCCCGGACTATGCCGGCTACCACGACAGTGGCCGCCCCCTCACCGTCACCCTGCGCCATGGCCGTGGTTATTTTATGGCAGCGAAAGTAACCGTGCGCAAGGCCAGTGCTCCCAAACCAATGGCCCGTTCACAGACCGCGGACACCCTGGTGGTTCCCAAGCAAGCCCCCGTACAGCGGGCCGGTCGATCCCCCCACCGGGAACACATTGCCCAGACCAAGGCCATGCTGGCCCATATCCGCTCTTGCCTTGCCGATGGTGGCCTGCCACTGGAATTCCAGCCCATCGAAGCCCTGACGACCAGGACAAACGGGCTGTGTTTCGAGGTGCTGGCCCGGCTGCGCGGCGCCGACGGCGCCGGGACCGCCATGACGCCATCACAGTTCCTGCCCCTGATAGAGCGCTTCGAACTGTCGCGACGCCTGGACCGACAGGTGATCAAGCAGGCACTGTGTCACCTGTATAATCACCCGCAGGTGGCCGGCTCAATGGGCTATTGCGGCTTCAACCTGTCCCTGGGGTCCCTGCAGGACCGCACCTTCCCCGGATTCATTGCCAGGGCACTGGAAAAGACCGGCCTGAAACCCGAGTCCCTGTGTTTCGAGATTCCGGCCCACCATGCCGTCGCCTACACCGCCGACTGCCGCCAGATCTGCCGCATGCTGCGCCGCCTGGGCTGCAAGACCGCCCTGGACGGGGCCGGCAACAGCATGGACAGCTACCGTCTTGCTGGCCGCCTGCCGGTGGACTATATCAAGCTTGCCCCGGAGCTATTGCGGGGGCTGCGGGACGAACCCACCCACCTGGTGATGATGGAAGCGCTGCAGCGGATCGCCAATGCCTCCGGCAAAATCACCATCGCCACCGCCGTTGAGAACGACATTGCCCGTCAGCGGGTGCAGAACCTGGGCATCCACCTGATCCAGGGCCGGCTGGTCAGTGCGCCCCGCCCCCTGAAGGAACTGGGCACCCCCGACCAGGGCAAATGGTCGACCGGCGCCATCGCCTGAATCGGCAACACCCCGGCACGCCCCGTTAGCGATCACCCCAACCGCGACCGGGCACGACCAACCGCCGCCCTCACCTGATCCGGCGCCGTGCCGCCCATATGGTTCCGGGCCTGCACCGACCCCTCCAGGGTCAGCACGTCGAAGACATCCTCGCCGATGGTATCGGAAAACTGCTGCAGCTCCGCCAGGGTCATTTCCGACAGATCCTTCTTCTCGGCCACCCCAAGGGCCACTGCCTTGCCTACGATCTCATGGGCATCCCGGAACGCCACACCCTTCTTGACCAGGTAATCGGCCAGGTCGGTGGCGGTGGAGAAACCGCGACGGGCCGCCTCATACATGCTGTCCGCCTTCGAGGTGATGGCGGGAACCATGTCGGCGTAGGCCCGCAGGCTGCCCTTGACGGTATCCACGGTGTCGAACAGGGGTTCCTTGTCTTCCTGGTTGTCCTTGTTGTAGGCCAGCGGCTGGCTCTTCATCAGGGTCAGCAGGCTGACCAGGTGGCCGTTGACGCGACCAGTCTTGCCCCGCACCAGTTCCGGCACGTCCGGGTTCTTCTTCTGGGGCATGATCGAGGAGCCGGTGCAGAAGCGGTCCGGCAGGTCGATGAAGTCGAACTGGGCCGAGGTCCACAGCACCAGTTCCTCGCTGAAGCGGGACAGATGGGTCATCAGCAGGGCCGCGAAACTGCAGAACTCAATGGCGAAGTCCCGGTCACTGACCGAGTCCAGGGAGTTCTCGGTGGGCCGGTCAAAGCCCAGCAGCCGCGCGGTGATGGTGCGATCGATGGGATAGGTGGTGCCGGCCAGGGCCGCCGCCCCCAGGGGCATCACATTGACCCGCTTGCGGCAGTCCTGCAGGCGTTCGGCGTCCCGCTCCAGCATCTCGGCCCAGGCCAGCAGGTGGTGACCGAAGGTCACCGGCTGGGCCGTCTGCAGGTGGGTGAAGCCGGGCATGATGGTGTCCGCCTCCCGTTCCGCCAGGTCCAGCAGGCCACCACGCAGGCGGGCCAGCTCGGCGGCGATGGCATCGATCTCGTCCCGCAGGTAAAGGCGGATATCCGTGGCCACCTGGTCGTTGCGGCTGCGACCGGTGTGGAGTTTCTTGCCGGTGATGCCGATGCGCTCGGTGAGCTTGGCCTCGATGTTCATGTGCACATCTTCCAGGCTCACGGACCACTCGAACTCGCCCTTCTCGATATCCGACCGGACCCCTTCCAGCCCCTGGATGATCTGATCCTTCTCGTCGGCGGTCAGCACGCCCACCTCCGCCAGCATGGTGGCGTGGGCGATGGAACCGCGGATATCGTGGTGGTACAGGCGCCGGTCAAAATCCACGGAGGCCGTGAACCTTTCCACAAATGCGTCGGTCGGCTCGCTGAAACGGCCTCCCCAGGGTTTTTCAGAGCTCTTGTTCTGGTCGGTCATGGTGTATCTTTCCTGCTGACGGCCCGGCAGAATGATCCGGGTGCGAAAAAATGTGTGCGGATTATAACACTCCGGAGAGGACTCTCACCCGCATGACTGTCAGCAGTACCAGAAACCGTCAGCAGGACGATCCCGGCGCGCCACTCAACGGGTTCTTCGTGCCGGACCTGTGCCGGGTGCGATCCGTGTTCATGCTGGTAATCACCAGCGAACTGATGGTGCTGCTGCTGGCCATGGCCCATGCCCGGGGCCAGTGGCTGGACTGGAACTATTTCGGCCTGGTGTCGCTGCTGGTGCAGTGGACCGTACTCACCAGCGCGGCGCTGATCTGCCTGGCCCGGCCCTGGCTGTCGAGCCTGTCCACCGCCCGGGCCACCCTGGCCATGGTGACCCTGGTGGCGCTGGACGTCCTCCTGTTCAGTGGACTCGCCGGTGTCTTCCTCTACCCGGAATCCATCGCCGAACACGGGCAGGCCATGGGCAAGAGCCTGCTGATTGCCATCATCGCCACCCTCATGGCCCTGCGCTATTTCTACCTGCAGCACCAGTGGCGGCTGCAGAAGCAGGCGGAAATGACCTACCGGCTCACCGCCCTGCAGGCCCGCATCCATCCGCACTTCCTGTTCAACAGCATGAACACCATCGCCAGCCTGATCAGCACCCGACCGGAACAGGCGGAGGATGCGGTGCTGGACCTGTCGGAGCTGTTCCGGGCCTCACTCAGGACCACCGAGCGGGTGGTGCCCCTGAAGGAAGAACTGGGCCTGTGCCAACGCTACCTGGCCCTGGAGAAACTGCGGCTGGGAGACCGGCTCAGGGTGGAATGGCGCACCGACCCGGCCCTGGATACCCAGGCCATCCCCCCGCTGACCCTGCAGCCGCTGGTGGAGAACGCCATCTACCATGGCATCCAGCCCCGGGCCGAGGGGGGCACGGTGGTGATTGAAAGCCAGCGCAGCGGCCAGTACGTTTACCTGCTGGTACAGAACCCGAAACCGGAGGACGGCGCCCGTCAGCACCAGGGCAACCGGGTCGCGTTCAGCAACACCCAGGCGCGGATCCAGACCCTGTTCGGGGAAACCGCCGTGCTCAAGCACAGCCAGCAGGATGATCTTTACACCGTTACCCTGCGGCTTCCATGGCAGACCACAGGTACGACACCATGACCAGCCAGCGCCGCGTACTGATTGCCGACGACGAACCCCTGGCCCGGGAACGCCTGACCCGGATGGTGGAAGACCTGGATGGCTACCGGGTCAGCGGTGAGGCGGCCAACGGGGACCAGGTTCTCGACGCCATGGCCCGGGACATTCCGGACATTGTGCTGCTGGATATCCGCATGCCCGGCCGGGATGGCATGGAGGTGGCCGCGCACCTGTCCCGCCAACCCAATCCGCCGGCCATCATCTTCTGCACCGCCTACGACGATTACGCCGTCCGCGCCTTCGAGGTACAGGCGGTGGCCTACCTGCTGAAACCGGTGCGCCGGGAGGCCTTGGCCGGCGCCCTGGGCCAGGCGGAACGGCTGAACCGGGTACAGCTCCAGGCGTTGCAGGGGCAAGCGGACACCGACAGCCACCACCTGAGTGTCAGCAGCGCCCGGGGCACCGAACTGGTGGACATGACCCGGGTCAGGTATTGCGAAGCCGACCAGAAGTACGTCACCCTGCACCACGACAACGGCGAGACCCTGACCGACCTGAGCCTGAAGGCTCTGGAAAGCCGGTTTCCGGAGCACCTGCTGCGCATCCACCGGCATACCCTGGTCGGCACCCACTTCATCCGCTCGCTGGAGCGCCTTGAGGATGGTTCCAGCCAGGTCCGGGTGGCCGACACCAATGAAGCGCTGCCGGTGAGCCGCCGCCATGTGGCCCGAGTCAGGCAATGGCTCAGGGACCTGTAATCAACACCCGCTGACGGGACTTTTCAGCGCCATCGCGTTAGGCTTGTGCACAAGCAGGCGGGACACGGTCAGTGTATCTCCCGCCCTTCTCATTCCGCTCAACAAACACGGACACCATGGCAAAACGAACCCTTCGCATCGCAACCCGTACCAGCGCCCTCGCCCTGTGGCAGGCGGAACACATCAAGGCCGAGCTGGAGCGTCTGCACGACAACGTCGAGGTGGAGCTGGTGGGCATCAAGACCCAGGGCGACAAGATCCTCGACGTGCCCCTGGCCAAGATTGGCGGCAAGGCCCTGTTCGTCAAGGAACTGGAAGAAGCCATGCTGGACGGGCGCGCCGACCTGGCGGTGCACTCCATGAAGGACGTGCCCATGACATTCCCGGAAGGTCTCGGCCTGGTGGCCATCTGCGAACGGGAAGACCCCACCGACGCCTTCATCAGCAACGACTACAACACCGTGGACGACCTGCCCCAGGGCGCCGTGGTGGGTACCGCCAGCATGCGGCGCGAGTCCCAGCTGCGCAACCACCGCCCGGACCTGGATGTCCGCACCTTGCGGGGCAACGTCAACACCCGCCTGGCCAAGCTGGATGCCGGTGACTATCAGGCCATCGTGCTGGCCTCCTCCGGCCTCAAGCGCCTGGGGTTCCATGACCGCATCCGTTACACCCTGCCGGACGACCTGTCGCTACCAGCGGTGGGTCAGGGGGCCCTGGGTATCGAGTGCCGCGTCAGTGACCAGGAACTGATCGACCTGCTGGCACCCCTCAACCACCGGGACTCCTGGGACCGGGTCAGCGCCGAGCGGGCCCTCAACAAGCGCCTGGAAGGCGGCTGCCAGGTGCCCATCGCCGCCTACGCCCTGCTGGAAGACGAAGACACCCTCTGGCTGCGGGGCCTGGTGGGCACGGTTAACGGCAAGAAAATCCTGCGGGTGGAAGGCCGCTGCGCCCGGGCCGAGGGCGAGACCCTGGGCCGGGAACTGGCCGAGGACCTGCTCAGGATGGGCGCCGACCGGATACTGGCCGATATCTATGGACACACCCCAACCTGAGGGCGTGCGTGCCCTGACCGGCGCGCGGGTGCTGATCTGTCGGCCGGAACCGGAGGCCACCCGACTGTCAGGGGCCTTCCGGTCAGCCGGTGCCGATACCCGCACCCTGCCCGTGATGGAACGGGTGCCGCTGCCGGAAACCCCGGAAAGCCGGCAGGTGATCCTCGACCTGGACCTGTTCCAGCATGTCATTGCCGTCAGCCCCTACGCCGCCCGGCAACTGCTGGACCGGGTGGATACCTGGTGGCCCCAGTTCCCCACCGGCGTCCACTGGTACGGCGTCGGGGCCAGCACCGCGGCGGTACTGGAAAGCGCCGGGCTGACTTGCAAACATCCGTCGGAAGGCTTTACCAGCGAGGCCCTGCTGGCGTTACCGTCACTACAGGCCCTGACCCACGAGAAAGTACTGCTGGCCCGGGGCGAGACCGGTCGTGACCTGATCCGCGAGACCCTGGAACAGCGGGGCGCGTCGGTCACCCAACTACCACTCTACCGTCGCCAGCCGACCGCCCCGTCACCGGAGCAACTGGCGGACCGCCTGGACCGGTTCGCCCCCGACGTCATCATCGCGCTGTCCGGGGAAACATTGAACAATTTCATCGCACTGAGTGAGAATAGCGGCCATAATTGCCTGAAAAGTCTGTTGCTGGTTCCAACCGACCGGGTGGCCCAACAGGCCCGGGAGGCCGGGTTCGACCGGGTCATCTGCGCCAGCGGCATGGCAGACGAGGACATCGTGAACCGGGTGATTGGCTGCTATCCTCCTCACCAGACAGGACCAGCCCCGACGCCCGGATCGCCCTGACAGCCAGTAAGGATGCCTGTGACCGAATCCAACAATGAGAACCAGCTTCCCGCGACCATACCCGCCCATTCGGAGCCCCGCCGGGCTGCCCTCTGGCCGGTCTGGCTGGCCTGCCTGATCCTGCTGGCTGGCCTGATCGCCCTGGGGCTGTGGAGCTGGCAGCAGTGGCAGACCCAGCAACAGCTCCGGCAGTCGTTGCAGCACGTCACCGAGATGAACAGTCAACTGGACCAGCGACTGGACCAGGGCCGGGACAGCCGCACCGAACGGCTGCAATCCCTGGAGACCACCCTGCGGGAGCAGCAGCAGAGGCTGAACGAGCAGCAACGGCAGATCGACCATACCGCTGGCGAATTGCTGGATGCCGGCAACCGCACCCGCACGGACTGGCTGCTGGCGGAAGCGGAATACCTGATGCGCATCGCCAACCAGCGCCTGCAGATCGAAAAAGATATCCGGGGCGCCCTGGCGGCCCTGGAATCCGCCGATGAGGTACTGCGGGAAACGGACGACGTGGGCGTCTACCCGGTACGGGAGCAACTGGCGCGGGAAATCATGGCCCTGCGCAGCGTGACCGACATCGACCGCACCGGCCTCTACCTGAAACTGGAAGCGGCCCGGGACACCGTCACCCGGCTCACGGACCGGGCCCTGATCGAGCAGGCCCCCGACTTCACCGGTTCCGGTGACGACCCGCAAAGCGATACCGTCAGCACCGGCGAGGAATCCAGCGCCCTCTCCCGGGCCTGGAAACGGGTCAAGTCGAGCCTGGGCAACGTGGTGTCCATCCGCCGGCTGGACGAACCGGTGAAGCCACTGCTGTCCCCGGACCAGAGCGCCTGGGCACGGCTGAACCTGCAACTGATGATCGAGCAGGCGGAACTGGCGGTGTTGCGCGGCCACGACAACCTGTACCAGCAGGCCCTGGACAAGGCCCTCACTTCCCTGGACACCTGGTACGACAGCAGCAACAACCGCATCATCGCCCTGAGGGACACCCTGACCGAACTGAAGGGGCGCGACATCAACCCGGAACTGCCGGACATCAGCCGCTCGCTGACGCTCCTGAAGGGTCGCATTGCCGGTCGTCACGCCAACACCGAGGCACCCATGAACGGCACCGATGCCCCGGACGACGAAATCCGGGAACAGCCCGCCAACAGCGGGGACGGTGAGTCATGATCCGCCTGGCGATCATCCTCGTCGTTGCCCTGCTGCTCGGGCTGGGGCTCAGCCAGGGCCTTCACTATGACCTGGGCTATATCCGTGTCAGCCTGGGCAACTACCTGATCGAGACCAATTTCTGGGTGGGGCTGGTGCTGCTGGTGGCGCTGGTATTGGTCCTGCTGACGGTGATCTGGTTTATCCGCCGCCTGACGCAACAGACGGGTGTCGTCACCCAATGGCTGGCAAAAGGCCAGCAACGCCGTGCCCGCCGCCGCACCACGGAAGGCCTGCTGGCCCTGGCGGAGGGCAACTGGCCCCAGGCCCGCAAGAAGCTGGAGGCGTCGGCGGAGCAGGCGGACACGCCACTGATCAACTACCTGGCCGCCGCCCAGGCCGCCTCGGAATCCGGCGACCATGACGATGTGGACGAACTGCTGCGCAAGGCCTTTGAAAGCACCCCCGGTTCCGATCTGGCGGTGGGCATCACCCAGGCGCAACTGCAACTGAACGCCAACCGGCTGGAGCAGTCGCTGGCCACACTGGTACGGCTGCGCAAGCAGGCCCCCCACCATCCGTTCGTGCTCAAGCTGCTGAAGAATGTCTACGTTCGCCTGGAAGACTGGCGGGAGCTGTCCCGGCTGGTCCCGGAACTGCGCAAGCGTCAGTTGGGTGACTCCGGTGAACTGGACCGGCTGGAACGCACGGCCTGGCACAAGTTGCTGCACCGGGCCGCGGACGAGTGCCAGCGTCAGGGTAACGAGGATATGACACCCCTGACCCGTCTGTGGGACGAGCTACCGGGGTCCATGCGGCGGGATGAGCACACCATCCGGGTGTACGCGGAACTGCTTGCCCGGGCCGGTGACGAGGCCCAGGCGGAAACCCTGTTGCGGAAGGTGCTGCGCAATCACTGGAGCGATGAGCTGATTCGTCTCTATGGCCGTATCTGCGGCTCCAAGCCCGATGAGCAGCTACTGGCTGCCGAGCGCTGGCTGCAGGACCGGCCCAACAACCCGGACCTGTTGCTGGCCCTGGGGCGCCTGAGCCTGCGCAATGAGCTCTGGGGCAAGGCCCGTGAATACTTCGAGACCAGCTTGCACCTGCGCCGTAACCAGGAGACCCTCGCGGAGCTCAGCCGGCTGAACGCCCATATGGGCGATGAAGAAGCCAGCATGCGGCTGTTGATGCAGGGCCTCGTCAAGGAAACCGGGTTGCCGGATTTGCCGATGCCCCGGGCCTGAAGCTTCGTTTGGAGTGGGCGGTCCAGGTCTGGTGCCTGGGCCGCAGTGGGGGACCTTTTTCCGCTGCAATTCACGGCCCGTCCATGGACCGACCTTGCACCGCGCCGTCCCTGGCGCTGCTCCAAAAGGTCCCCCACTACACCCCTATCAGGATTCGGAGTTACCTCAATGGATCGAGACGAATAAATTCCAGGAAGCACTCCCTCCTACCTGCCCAGGAATGGTTGGATAAGTCAGTAGCGTCTACCCCCTGATTCTGTGGGACTTGGGGTGGTGGTGCTTTCGTAGCAGGACCATGGATGGTCCGGTGCAAGGTCGGTACAGGACGTACCGTGAATTGCAGCGGAGAAAGTATCACCACCCCGAGGCCCTGCACCTCAACATGAAGGCTAGTGTCCCGTTCGGTTAATTCGCGCGCTTATTGTCAATTAAGCTCAGCTTTGC
>NZ_JAVVLT010000095.1:0-38929 GCF_036224885.1 Marinobacter sp. OP 3.4 | reverse complement strand
GAGCAACGGACTGTTAATCCGTTTGTCGCTGGTTCGAGCCCAGCTCGGGGAGCCATATTCCGAAAAGCCGCCGCCTTTAACAGGGTTGGCGGTTTTTTTATGGAGGTCGTCATGACCATTCAGATTTTCCCGATCACTGGTAACAATATCCTGCCCTACCTGGACGATGTGGCACAACTGCGGATCCAGGTATTCCGCTCCTTCCCCTATCTCTACGACGGCAGCATGGCGTACGAACAACGCTACCTGTCCACCTACGCCGACTCCCCGGACAGCCTGTTTGTACTGGCACAGGACGGTGATCGGATCGTAGGCGCGGCCACCGCGATCCCCATGGCCCACGAGACCGACGAATTCAAACAGCCCTTCGTGGATCACGGTTACGATCCGGAACGCATTTTCTACTTTGGCGAGTCGGTACTGCTCCCGGAGTATCGGGGCCAGGGCATTGGCGTGGCGTTCTTTGATCATCGCGAGACCCGGGCCCGTGAGCTGGGCGGCTTCACCCACTGCTGTTTTTGCGCCGTCGACAGACCGGCGGATCACCCGGCCCGCCCGGCCGACTATCAGCCCCTGGACACCTTCTGGCGCAATCGAGGATACCAACCGGTACCGGGTCTCACTACCGGTTACGCCTGGACGGATGTGGGGGATCAGTCACAGACCACAAAACCCATGCAGTTCTGGATTCGGCGACTGTCATAAAACCTTCATACGAAAATCGTCAACTACCGCCCCTCGTTGCCGATAAGCAGCTACCGCACTTCCCCTGTCATGACCAGGAGCCGATATCCGCCCATGAACTTTATCTCCCGAAGCATCCTTAACCGTGTGCTTTCCGTTGTTCTCGCCGCCAATCTGCTGGTTGCCGTCTGCGCGACTTTCTACTTCAGCCATTCCCTCAGTTCCAACCGTGAGTACCATGCCCTGGCCAGCGAAAAGATGGTCCATGCCCTGGAAGCCGAAAGTGTCCTCAACCGGTTCAAGACCCAGGTACAGGAGTGGAAGAATGTGCTGATCCGGGGCGGTGACGACGACCAGAGAACCAAGTACTGGCGGCAGTTCCAGGAGCAGGAAGCCGGCATCCAGCAGGCTCTGGACACTCTGGTTCCCCAATTGCCCGAGGGCGAGGCACGATCGCTCCTGAGCCGCTTCCAGGATGCCCACCGACGTATGGGACAGGCCTACCGTGCGGGCTTCGAGGACTTTGTCGCCGCGGACTACGACCACCGGGAAGGTGACCAGGCGGTCCAGGGCATCGACCGGGAACCGGCGCAACTGATTGAAGAAGCGTCAATGCTGATCCGCGAACAGGCCCTGGCCGATGCGGAGTCGTTGAACGAATCCGTCACCCGCAATACCACCCTGATCGGCATCATCATGCTGGCCGCCATCCTGGTCGGGACGCTGCTCTGCATCCTGGTGCTTTCACGCACCGTGGTGCGCCCGGTACGTACCCTGACCGACCAGCTCGACCGCCTGGGCAACGGTGACCTGTCCAGCCCGGTCACCCTCAGACGGAATGACGAGCTGGGACGCCTGGCCGACGCGGCCCGCAACCTGCACGGCTTTCTGTCGGAAACCGGCTCGCTGATGAACCGCTTCTCCGAGCAGCTGTCCGTTACCAGTCAGGCCCTGCAGACCAATGCGCGGCAGGTGGCGGACCATTCGGAGCAGTCCCACCAGCGGATCGACCAGATTGCCACCGCCATGAACGAGATGTCGGCCACCGCCCAGGAAGTGGCGAACCACGCCACATCCGTATCCGGCGAAACCCGCGAGGCCTCCACCGAGGCGACAGAAGCCGATGAACGCACCCAGCAGGCAAGTCACAGCATGGGCAGGCTAAGCGATCAGATCCGCCTGTCCGCTGAAACCGTGGAGAGGCTGGCCGGGGATGGCCGCAAAGTGAGTGACGTCATGGGGGTGATCCGCGAGATCGCCGACCAGACCAACCTGCTGGCCCTCAACGCCGCCATTGAAGCCGCCCGCGCCGGCGAGGCCGGACGTGGTTTTGCCGTCGTGGCCGACGAAGTACGCAGCCTGGCGGCCAAGACCCAGGACGCCACCAAACGGATCGACGGCATCGTGGAGACCATCACCCGGGGTTCCAACGACGCCACGGAGTTCATGAAAGCGAGTGAAATCGTTGCGGGGGAAACCTCGGAGGCCGTGGAAGCGGTCCGCCAGACCCTGGCAGGTATCAGCAACCGCATGGCGCAGATCAACCAGGCCACCATCCAGGTCGCCACCGCTGCGGAGGAACAGACCAACGTGTCCGATGACATCAACCGCAACGTCACCGACGTGGCGGAAACCGCCGAAAAGATGCGGGAAAGCGCGGACGAAAACCTGCGCCGCGTGCCGGAACTGGACACCATGGCCCGGGAAGCGACCGAACTCTCTTCCCGGATCCGGTTGGCCGGTTAATTCACTTCCCGCCAGCCCACAAAGTCCCTGAGCGCCTGGTACGGGGGTACAAACGTACCGGGCTAGCCACCCGATACCACTGTGAACGCCCCCCGGCACCAAGTATCAGCGCCGACCCGCGCCTCAAACTCGCACTGCGCGGCGGCGCCCTGCTCACTTAATACCTGCAACACCAGATCCGCCTTTTGACCGCTCCATAGTGGCCGGGCAATATCAACCCGCAACGTCCTGACTATCACGATAAAGGCACCCCCCATGGCCTCACCCGACGACGTTACCTGGTTGGCGAGCAGACTATGACAGCCGTACAACTGAGCGGCGTACTCCAGGGAAACCCATGGCAACAGATGACCCGTCTCCTCAAGGGGATGTCCGGCGGCATGAATAACGGAAGTATGGGCTTTACCGATATCGTCGGTTTCAAACGTATCAATCAGGGCCATATCGTCGGCATGGGGCAACAGGCGATAGGCCGCCGAAGCGCTCCTTGATGAACCGCCATCGACAGCCCGCTGTTCCGGCGCCGCCAGTGGCTCTGCCCCTTGTCCAAAGGTCCCCCGAGCCAGTACCTCGCCTTCCGCCGCCAATGTCACCCGCCAGGCGTTCGTGCCCTTGGGCTCACAACTCATGGTAATCCGCTGTCCAGGCAACACGGGTTGCTGCAGACGCAATTGCCTGACTTCATCAATCTGCCGTCCGGTAAGGTCACCCAGACGTCGAGCCACCTCCTGGATGGTTACAACCGCGGGCACGATCGGGTTCTCCGGGAAGTGCCCCGGAAGCGCCGGATGATTCGGGGGGATACAAAACTCAATGCTCATACATTTCACTACATTCGAGTCATTCAGACGGGGCAACGCCTGTGTTATAGTTTCGCGCCTATTTTATTACCGATTGGTTACAGGCCGTTAACGGGCGAGATTCTGGCACAGCCTTCTGGACGCGTAAAATGAAGAAAGTGTTGGTGGTCCACTATTCCCAGACCGGGCAGTTGGACAGTATTACAAAGCAGTTCGCCAGGCCACTGGTATCAGCGCCGGACGTTCAAGTGACCTTTGAAAATCTCTGCCCGGAACAACCGTTTCCGTTCCCCTGGCCTTTCCTGACGTTTCTCGACACGTTTCCCGAGTGTGTCCACCGGGATCCACCACCCCTGAAAGCGCTCGACATCCAGGCAGACGACGATTTCGACCTGGTGGTGCTCGCCTATCAGGTCTGGTTCCTGTCTCCGTCGCTGCCCATGACGGCGTTCCTGCAAACTCCCCTGGCAGCCGGACTCCTGAAGGATAAACCCATCGTTACGCTGATCGGTTGCCGCAACATGTGGCTGATGGCCCAGGAAGACATGAAGCAGATGCTGGACGGCCTGGGGGCGAAGCTGGTGGGCAACGTCGCCCTGGTGGATGAAGCTGGCAGTTTCCTCAGCTTCTTTGCCACGCCGTTGTGGATGCTCACCGGGCACCGGGGCCCGTTCCTGGGTGGCCGGATCCCCCGGGCGGGTGTCTCCCAACGGGATATCGACGGTTGCGACCGTTTCGGCATCCGCATCCGCGAACGCTTGCGGGCCGGTGGTCCCCTGGATGAGACCCTGCTTCGCGGGCTGCACGCGGTTACCATCGATGACCGCCTGATCAGCAGCGAGCGTACCGGCAAACGGGCCTTTCGCCTATGGGGGTGCCTGTTGAGAACCCTGGGGCCGAAGGGCTCCTGGCAACGAAAACCCGTACTGGTGTTTTACTCGGTTTTCCTGATTGCCATGATTCTGACCGTGGTGCCCCTGGGTGTATTCATCCGCAAGATCACCACCCCGCTATCCCGCAAGCGCATTGCACGCCTGAGAGCGGATTTCGCCACACCCTCAGGGGAATAACCCTGCTGTTGACAGCCGCGAAGGTCCGGCACAACGTTCGATAAATGAGTCGTCACACCCCATGAACCAGGTTTACATTACCGCCATTGCCGCTACCCTGCCCAACGCTCCCGTCGCCAACGATGAGATGGAATCGATACTGGGTCAGGCCGGACGTAATCCCTCAAAGGCCCGGCGGGTGATCCTCAAGAGCAACGGCATTCGCCAACGTCACTACGCCATTGACCCGGAGACGGGCGAACGCACTCATACCAATGCCCAACTGACCGCGGAAGCGGTCAGGGCCCTGGGGGAAGGCGTACTTGAAAAGATGGACTGCCTGGTCTGTGGCACCAGCCTGCCGGATCAGCTATTGCCCAATCATGGTGTCATGGTACACGGTGAGTTGGGCTCCCCGGCCTGCGAAGTGGTAGCCACCGCCGGTGTCTGCCTGGCCGGCATGTCCGCCATGAAGTATGGCTGGATGAGCGTCGCCAACGGGGTGCATGACACGGTGGTTGCCACCGGCTCGGAACTGGTGTCGGCCGTTATGCGCGGTCGTTCGTTCGCACCGGAAGCCGCCGCAAGCCTCAAGGCGCTGGAAAAACGCCCCGAGGTGGCGTTCGAGAAGGATTTCCTGCGCTGGATGCTGTCCGATGGGGCTGGCGCCGTAAAGATGGAAAAAAGGCCAGCCAGTAACGGACTGTCTCTCCGCATCGACTGGATCGACATCCGTTCCTATGCCAACGAGCTGGAAGCCTGCATGTACGCCGGGGCCCGCAAGCGCGAGGATGGCAGCCTGGAAAGCTGGAAGGATGTGCCCCCGGAAGCATTACTGGCAGAGTCTGTCCTCGCCATCAAGCAAGACGTCAAGCTGCTGAATGAAAACATTGTCAGCACGACGGTGGAGCAGTTCCTGCCGGATATCCTGGAGCGTCGGGGCATTTCCGGGGACGACTATGACTGGTTCCTGCCCCACTATTCCTCCGGTTACTTCCGCCAGCGCCTGTACGACGGCATGGCCCGGGTCGGCATCACCATTCCGTTCGAGCGCTGGGCCACCAACCTGACCGACAAGGGCAACACCGGCTCCGCGTCCATCTACATCATGATGGAGGAACTGTTCCACTCCGGCCGACTGACGCCCGGCGAGAAGATCCTGTGCTATGTGCCGGAAAGCGGTCGTTTCTCCTCCTGCTTCATGCAGCTCACCGTTTGTGGGCCCGGAGCCGGCGATGCGTGACCGGGACGTTCCCCAGGACCAGGCCCGCTCGCTGGAAGGTCAGCGCAAGCGGCTCTACGCCCGGGACGAGTCCGGGCGTTACACCACCGTGCTGTCAAGCGGCTGGGAAGCGGAGGAAGTGGTGCTCGGGCAGGCCGTGGACGAATTCGAGCGCCAGGCCAGGGATGCCAGACAGCGGGTTGAGCAGGGCCTGACCTCCCCCCTGGAGTATCACATGTACGCCCGCCGCATGGACCGGACGGTGCTTGCCCAGGCATCGGGCCTGTTCCGCTGGCAGGTCCGGCGTCACCTGAAGCCAGCGGTGTTCCGGCATCTGCCCGCCAGCAAGCTGGCCCGGTACCAGGACGCACTGCAGCTTACCCGGGAAGAACTCATGCAACTGCCACCGGAACGGGACGGGCAATGACGGATTTCCTTCACCAGCAAACGGCCCACTGCGAAAGTGGTGCGGTGGCCAGCCTGTTGCGCCACAACGGCCTGGACCTGTCAGAACCCATGGTGTTCGGCCTGTCGTCCGCGCTCACCTTCGCCTACATTCCGCTGATCCGTGTGGGCGGCATGCCCATGCTGGCCTACCGGATGCCCCCGGGGCGAATCATCAGCGGGCTAAGTCGCCGGATAGGTGCCCGCTTCGATTTCCAGCGCTTCCGCACCCCCGAGGCCGGGCTTGCGGCCCTGGACAGGCACCTGGATGGCAACCGGCCAGTGGGCCTGCAGGCATCGGTCTACTGGCTGCCCTACTTTCCGGAAAACATGCGGTTTCACTTCAACGCCCACAACCTGGTGGCCTACGGGCGGGAACAGGACGACTACCTGATCAGCGACCCCACGTTCGAGGATACCGTCAGGGCGACCGCCAATGGCCTGCAGCGAGCCCGGTTCGTGAAGGGCATGCTGGCCCCCCGGGGGCTGCTGTACTATCCGACCCGGTTGCCGGACGCGGTGGACTTTGACCAGGCCATCCCGGCGGCCATCCGCAGCACCGTGAACATGATGCTGCGTACGCCACTGCCCATCATCGGGGTAAAGGGGATCCGCCATGTGGCCAGGCGGATCGGACGCTTCTCCCCTGCTGACGATCACTTCAACCGCCTGTTTATCGGTCATATGGTACGCATGCAGGAGGAGATCGGCACCGGTGGCGCGGGCTTCCGCTTCCTGTTCGCATCGTTCCTGCAGGAAGCCGCGACCCTGATCGACAAGCCCCGGCTCGCCCTGTCCGCTGACCAGGTGACCGATGCCGGCGACGAATGGCGGCGGTTCGCCCTGTTCTGCGCCAAGATGCTCAAGGGGCGAATGGCCATGGACTACCAGAAACTGGCCGATCAGCTGATGAAAGTTGCCGCCATGGAAGAATCCGCCTACCGGCAGTTGCTGTCGGCAAACCTCCGGGGATAGTTCACGGGTTCATTGGGAGGTTACCGGGCCGGGTTAAGTCGAACCCCGTGGTAGCGATTGGCTCCATCCGGGGCCAGTAGCAACAGGGGGTGCTGTTGACCGCCCTCCAGATAGCGGACGATGGCACCGCCCATGGCAGCGGGATAGCATGCCAGACCCGCTTGGTAGCGTGGCAGGTGCGCTACCGGCGCCGGAAGGTCTGTATCCTGCTCCGGCCACCAGATGCCTGCCCCGTCCGCACTTGCCTCTTCCATCCAGTCCGACAGCGCTTCCTCATTCGCCAGGGTGGCGAGGTGCGATAGTGTGGCCAGCCCGGGCTCACTATCCTCCGCCGACGCTCTCCGATTGTGGGGGGACACCCTGAACCAGTGGCTTCCTTCGCCCAGCGGTGTGCCAGGGGCGACATCCAGGCGCCTGCGGTGTTCCTCCAGGGGCATGGACGATTCGTCCACCACCCCCACCAGGGCCTGCCTTATGGACCCGCCCGCCAGATCCGCCACGGCCAGTTGCAGGGCGGCGATCAGCGAGGCATCCTGCCGGGACACAAACAGATTGCGGCCATCCAGCCCCAGATTGCGGGCCACGTAGTATCCGGCGGAGTTGCTGAGGGTATTGATGAAGTTGGCCGGCTTGGGCACGCTGCCGCCAGCCACCATCTGCTGGTGCACCGTGATGGTATTGCTCAGGGAGGCAAACCGTGAACCGATGTACAGGCCGGTATCACTGGCCAGCCCGGTATCGCCGACACAGCGTCCCGAGCCGATCAGCGCCAGTTGGGTGTACCGGTCGATGCGCCGGAACCGCTCCCGGCTTACCGCTGCCAGTGTCTCCCGCAGCGGATCCGGGCCCCTGTCAGGGTCTATGGTCCGGTAGAAATCGCCAAGGGCCTGGATGGTCAGTGGCGGGCTGAAAGGCGTCATGGTCCGCTCCGTCTGTTCAGCACCAGACTGGCATTGTTGCCACCGAAACCGAAAAAGTTCAGCAGGTAACTGCCGTCCTCCGCCTCCCGCCCAGCCGTCATCGGGGCAACCTGCAGGGCATCGTCCGCTTCCGCGAACCCGGTGCTGGCCGGCAGCCGGTTCTGGCCGAGGCAGGCCTCCATCAGGATGGTTTCCATTACGCCGCAACTGCCCAGGGTATGGCCGAGGGCGGACTTGAGGGAAAAGAAATCCGGCAGTTCATGGAATAACCGACGCATTCCGGCAGCCTCACTGGTGTCATTCAGTGGCGTGGCGGTGCCATGGGCCTTGATGGCCAGGATCCGCTCCCCGGCAATACCGGCGTCCGCCAGGGCCGCGGCCATTACCGAGGCGATGGAGCTGCCATCAGGATGGGAGGCGGATATGCTGTAGGTGTCGCAATTACTGGCGCCACCGGCCAGGTAACAGGCCCCGCTGTCGACACTGTCCGCCTCCAGCAACAACACGCCGCAGCCCTCCCCCAGCACCAGACCATCCCGTCGCCGGTCAAACGGCCTCATGGTGTCCGTGGCCATCAGCTGCATACCATGGAAGCCGGACAGCGTGGTGTGGTTGCGGGCCTCCAGGCCCACCACCAGGGCGCGGTCGCATTGTCCGTTACGGATGGCGGTCAGCGCACCCAGCAGGGCGTTGGCAGTGGCGGTGCAGGCGGTGTTGAGCGAAAAATCCGGCCCCGTCAGACCATGCTGCATTTGCAGATGGCGGCTGATCTGGCCAAACCCATCCAGTGGCAATGGCATTGCCGACGCCGGGCTTTGTGCCAACTGTTGCCGGTAGCGCGACTCACCCATGCCGATGCCATAACAGGACGAGCCGATAAACACCGGCATACCCGCCCGCTGCGAGGCGGAAAGAGGTGCCCGCTCGAACAGTTCCGCCAGGGCCTGATCCAGCAGCCATGCCAGTCGCTCGCCGGCATCGTCCGGGCCGCCCTCGACGCCATGGTAGGGTACAGACAGGGGCTCATCGAAACCGGCCAGGACCAGTTGCCCGGCCTGTCGCTCAGGTGTCGCCATCAACGTCCGTACCGAGTCAGCCACACCCCGTCCCAGGCTGCTGATCATTCCGGTGGCTGCGATTCTGGCTTGGCGGGCCATGGGGTGCTCCTGATCTCCAAGAAGGCCCAATGGGTCAGTCCGCGACAATAAAGGCCGCCAGCTTGTCCACCGATGTCAGGGCCAGTCGGGTTTCGTTACCACTGTCGATGTGCTTTCCAAAACGCCGCTTCACCTCCAGGGAGATGCTCAGGGCGTCCAGTGAATCCAGATCCAGGCGGCTGTCCGGGCCAATCAGGAACTCATTGTCCCTGATGTCGTCCGATTCCACATCCACATCGCATTCTTCAACAATCAGCTTTTTGAGTTCAACTTTCAGGTCTTCAACGTTCATACGACGACATCTTCCAACGGGTCATATCAGTCAATCAGGCGCTCGCGGAGCGACGGGAAAAGACAAAGGTCAGCGCCAGCATCAGCGCGGCAAAGCCGAGCAGGCCACCGGTTTCGGGCAACACATCCACCACCGTGCCATGACGGAGCAGGATGTCGAAAAAGCCCTCGAGCCCCCAGGCCATGGGCGAGAAATCCCCCAGCTGACGCATGGCCTCCGGCATCAGGAAACGGGGCACCATCACACCGCCGATGGCGGCCATGATGATATTGAACACCGCCGCCACGATGGTTGCCTGCTCCACGGTAGAGGTGATCTGGGCAATAAACAGCGCGTAGCATACCGCCGCCAGGCTCGCCGCCACCGAGACCAGCACCAGGCCAGCGGGGTGACTGCCCAGGGTCAGCTGGTCACCGCCGAGCAGAGGGACCAGGTACAGGCCGATCAGGAACAGCAGCACCACCTGCATCAGGTTGACCAGCAGGTATGGTACCACCTTGCCCGCCAGTACCCGGGCGCGGGACACTCCCATGGTTTGCAGGCGCATCAGCGTGCCCTGCTGGCGTTCGTGGATCAGGGTGGTGGACAGGGGCACGGCGATGAAGAACATCGCGAACAGCAGCCAGGCCGGAACATTGTGCTGCACCGAAGACGGCAACACGCCGCTGTCATCAAACAGCGATTCCGAATCCACCAGGGGCGTGCTGGTGTCGAGCGCACCGGCACTGATGCCCGGCAGGGACGCCATGCGGTACTGCAGGTAGAAACGGTTGAGCAGTTCCGTCACCCGTGCTTCGGCGATGCCAGCGAAAACCGGCGATGTGCCCGGTGCCACCAGAAGCTTGACGGCCCGGGCCCGTGCCACCAGGTTCTGTTCGAAATCAGGCCTGATGACCACCAGGAACATCACTTCGTCGGCCCTGGCACGCTGGCGCAGTTCCGTCTCGGGGGCGTCGGCCGTCACCCGGTTGAAGGGGCTCACCGCGCCCAGTTCCCGGGCAAAGGCGGCGCTGAACTGGCCGCCATCCTGGTTGACCAGAAAAAAATCCAGCCGGGTTTCGTGGTTCATGGCGTACTGGTTCTGCAACGCGAACGTCATGATCAGCACAAACACCGCCGGCATCACAAACAGCAGCAGGAGGCCGTGGGGATCCCGGCTCAGCAGCAGGAATTCCTTGCGTATCAGGGCTCGGAACAGGCTCATATCAGTCCCTCAGCTGCCTATGGGTCAGGTTGAGGAACAGGGTTTCCAGGCTGCCCTCCCCCTCTACAAGCAGATCCGCCAGGGGACCTTCCCGCAACAGACGACCGTGATCCATGATGGCCACGCGGTCGCAAAGGTCTTCCACCTCTTCCATGTAATGAGAGGTGTAGATAACCGTCGTGCCTTCCCGGTTCAGGTCGCGGATGGTCTCCAGGATGAAATGCCGGGAATGGGGGTCGATACCCACCGTGGGTTCGTCCAGCAGCAGCAAACGCGGGCTCGGCAATAACCCGATGGCCAGGTTCAGGCGTCGCTTGAGCCCCCCGGACAGACGTCCCGCGCGCTCCTGCAGACGGTCCTGGATGCCGGCGCGCCGGGCGCAGTGGTCCACTCGTTCCGCTATCTGCGACTCTGGCAGCCCCTGGACCCCGGCAAAGAACGTCAGGTTCTCGCCCACCGTGAGCGGCAGGTAGAAGGCGTACTCCTGGGGCACCAGCGCCAACCCGGTGGCCGGGCGGCGTGAGGCTACGTCCTGCCCGTTCAGCAAGATTCGCCCGGGCGGACAGGGCAGCAATCCCGTCAGTAACGACAGCAGGGTGGTCTTGCCGGCACCGTTCGGGCCCAGCAGGCCGAATAGCGCACCGTCAGCCACGGTCAGGCTGATACCGTCCAGTACTGGTGCAGAGCGGGGCGAATACTGGTATGACAGGGTATCTATGATAACCAAGGTGATGCTGTCCACTGATGGACCGCCGGCATTATTGACCACGCCGGGGCGTTGTTATAGTAAAAGTTGCTACAGTAAAAACGGGATGAACAACCGGCTTCGATGTCGGTAGAGCTCATAGTCGTGACCAAAGAAGTGGCGGTTTTCCCGCTCCTCTACCCGGGCCGTCAGCAATAACGCCACGGATACCCCCAGGGCCACCAGCAGGCCGCTTGCCGTGATGTCCTTGAGATATACCCCCCAACACAGGAACAGCAGGGAGGTATACATGGGATGGCGCACGTACCGGTAGATACCACTGGTCACCAACCGTGCGGTGTTCTCAAAGGCGAAGTTCTCATCCGGCTGCTCCTCGCTTCGTCGTCCGCCATCCTGCCTGAGGCGGTACAGGCCACTGATCAGGAAGTACGCTGACAGGGCCAGCAATACCGTGGCCATCGCCTGATGCCACGAGAACAGCCTTTCATGCCAAAGGGGCAGCCCCCGTACCAGCAGCCAGAGGATGCCGGCAAAGGCAAAGAAGCGGTAGAATCCGTGGCAGCGGGGATTCATAAGCTGCCGGCGGCAACACCACACCAGTACCAGCAGCAGCCCCAGAAAGGTCAGCACCTGCACCCTGCCCGCTCCCGGAAAAACACCACCGGCCTGACAGACATCACGACGACCAGCGCCGGAAGATCAGCGAGGTATTGATACCGCCAAAGGCGAAGTTATTGCTCATCACGTACTCGCAATCCAGTACCCGTTGCTCCCCGGTGATGTAGTCCAGCTCCGCGCACTCTGGATCCACCTGCTCAAGGTTGGCAGTGTGATGGAAGCGACCCTGGTTCATCATTTCCACGGCCACCCAGGCCTCCAATGCGCCACAGGCACCCAGGGTATGGCCGGTGTAGCTCTTGAACGCGCTGATCGGTACCCGGTTGCCCAGGATATCGGCGGTGGCGTGGGTTTCCGCCACATCGCCGCGATCGGTGGCAGTACCGTGGGCACTGACATAGCCGATGGCTTCGGGCGCCAGGTTCGCATCGTCCAGGGATCGCTCCAGGGCGTTGCGCATGGTCTCGCGGGTGGGCTGGGTGATATGGGCACCATCGGAGTTGGTGCCAAACCCGACAATTTCACCGTAGATGGTCGCGCCCCGGGCTTTCGCATGCTCCAGCTCTTCCAGGATCAGCGAACAGGCGCCCTCACCCACCACCAGGCCGTCGCGGCTGGCATCGAACGGTCGGGGGCTCAGGTGCGGCGTATCATTGGCGGTGCTGGTGGCGTAGAGAGTGTCGAACACCGCTGCCTCGGTGGCACAGAGCTCCTCCGCGCCGCCGGCAACCATCAGGGTCTGCTGACCGTACTTGATGGCTTCATAGGCATAGCCGATGCCCTGGCTGCCCGAGGTGCAGGCGCTGGAGGTGGTAACGACCCGCCCCTTGAGCCCGAAGAAGACGCCGATGTTCACCGGCGCCGTATGGGACATCATGCGGATATAGGAAGTGGCATTCAGCCCATCCACCGCCTCGTGGATCAACATGTTGCCGAATTCCGCCACCGCGCTGGGCGAGCCTGCGGAAGAACCGTAGGACACCCCCATGCGGCCATCGCGGATACTGTCGTCATCCAGCAGCCCGGCCTTCTCCAGGGCCAGCTCGGACGCCCGGGTGGCCATCAGGGCGATACGGCCCATGCCCCGGATTGCCCGACGGGAATAATGGGCGGGCCGCTCGAAGTCGGTCACCGGCCCACCCAGCCGGGTATTGAGGCCGGAGTACCGCTCCCAGTCATCCATTCGGCGCACCCCGGTGCGGCCATTCTCCAGGTTGCCCCAGATGGTCTCCCAGTCACTGCCAATGGGGGAAATACCCGCCATTCCGGTGATCACCACCCGTTTCATCAGCACATACCTCCATTCACCGAAATGACCTGTCGGGTGATATAGCCAGCGTCCCCGGACATCAGGAAGCTGATGGTGGCCGCCACTTCATCGGGCGTACCCAGACGCTGGCTGGGAATCATCTTCAGGGCCTCTTCCACCGGCACATCGTCCAGCATTTCAGTTTCGATCAGCCCCGGAGCCACGCAGTTAACGGTGATCCGGCGCTTGGCCAGCTCCACCGCCAGGGCCTTGCTGGCACCGATGATGCCGGCCTTGGCTGCGCTGTAGTTCACCTGCCCGCGGTTGCCGATCAGCCCCGACACAGATGACAGGGTCACAATCCGTCCGGGTTGGCGACGTCGCACCATGGGCATGATGAGCGGGTTGAGTACGTTGTAGAAGCCATCCAGGTTGGTATGCAGCACCGTGTCCCAGTCTTCCCCCGGAATGGCCGGAAAAGCGTTGTCGCGAGTCACACCGGCGTTGCAGACAACACCGTAGTAAGCGCCGTGGGCCTCCACATCCGCCAGCAGAACGTCCGAAGTCTGCTGGCGGTCGGCAATATCGAACTGCAGGATACGGGCATTCCGGCCCAGGGCCGTGATTTCCTGTGCCACGGCCTCTGCCTGCTCACGCTGGCTACGGCAATGCAGCACTATGTCGTAACCCTCCCGGGCCAGGCGCAGGGCTGTTGCCTTGCCAATACCCCGGGATGAACCGGTTACCAGAACGGTTTCTGTCATGATTCCACCTTTAACAGGTCATCAAACTCTTCGGGCTGAAATACGTTCAGACGGGCGCTGGCTTCAAAGGCCTGTCCACGGGGCTCCCTGCCGCTGATCCGGCAATTAAACACACCCACACCATTGTCACCCTTCATTTCCTGATCCACCCGGATCCTCAGGGTGGAGCCTTCAACAAATCCGGCAACGCTGGTCTCATAACGACGGCTTCCCAACAGGAAGCCCACCCTGACCGGCCTTCCCTCTGTCAGTGCCTGGGTTCCGGCCCAGGCGGCGACGGCCTGGGCCATGTATTCAATACCCACCCACGCTGGTACTTCACCCTGTTCCAGGAACAGGTTGGCCCGGGTGATGACCGCCCGCGCCTCAAGCCAGGTGTCACCATGGCCCATTATCCGGTCCAGCAGGCTGATGTCACCCCGATGGCGGATCAGCTCGTCCACCGACCATTGCGGTTGTGTCCCATCCATCGCCGTGCTCATTAACGGTGCTCCTCATCGGCGGCGCTCAGCACCAGGGCGATGTTGTTGCCGCCAAAGGCAAAGGAGTTGCTCAGCACGTTCCGGGGGGCGGCCCCTTCTCCGGCCTGATCCGGCGACACCAGTGTGAGGGGCGGCATGTCCGGGTCTTCCTCGGCATCCCAGAAGTGCGGAGGCAACAGACCAGTACCCGTAAGGCTAAGCCAGCAGAAGGCCGCTTCCAGCGCGCCCGCGGCTCCCAGGGTGTGGCCGGTCAGGGGCTTGGTGGAGCTGCAGGGCAGCGTATCGCCAAACACCGAGGTCACCGCCAGGCTCTCCATGCGGTCATTCTGGGGTGTGGCGGTACCGTGAAGATTGAGGTAATCGATGGCGCCAGGAGCCAGGCCGGCATCGTCAAGCGCAGCCAGCATCGCGCCCCGGGCACCCCGCCCTTCCGGATGTGGCGCGGAAATATGATGCGCATCCGAGGTTTCGCCAGCACCGGCCAATGCCACCGGGCCTGGTTGCTGACTCATCACGAACAGGCACGCCGCCTCACCGATATTGATGCCATTGCGGTTGCGGCTGAAGGGGTTGCAGGTGGTCTCGCTGACGGAATCCAGGGCACTGAAGCCATTGACCGTGAGTCGGCACAGGGTATCGACGCCACCGCAGATCACCACGTCGCAAACCCCCGTCAGGATCAGCCGGCGGGCACTGGCCAGGGCCTTGGCCCCGGAGGAACAGGCGGTGGAAATGGTGATGGCCGGGCCGGAGGTCCCCAGGTACCGGGCCAGAAACCGCGCCGGGCCGCCTATTTCCTGCTGCTGATAGTGATACCACGAGGGCAGCGGGCGGTCTGTCTCACGCTCCGCAAAGGCCCGCTCGGCATCACCGATACCGGAGGTGCTGGTACCCAGGATGATACCGATGCGATGGGCCGGATGTGCCTCCAGTGCCTGATCCACCTGATCACGGATTTGCGCCAGGGCCGCCAGCAGCAGGCGGTTGTTGCGGCTGTTCTCGCGCGCATCGTCCAGGGCAAAGGCCGTCAGGTCGGCAGATACCACGCCAAGGGGAAGCCTCCGCCCCGGCGTATACTGGTCGGTAACCGTCAGCTCCCGGGGCTTATCGGCAAACAGGGGCTGTGCCACCTCATCCGTGCTGTTACCCAGGGCACAGAGAATCGCCGGCTTTTGCAGATAGACTGTGTGATTCATGGTTGACTGCGCTCAGGCCTTCCAGCCGCCAGGGGTCCGTTCGCTGACCGGCGCCCGGCAGCGTCCCGGTCCGGTGTTCTTTCCACCACCTTGAGGGTATCCACCTCGATGACGACGCCCGATCGGTGGTGCTCAATCAGTACCGAAGCATCCGGCACCAGGCAGTCTGTCCCGCCCGTCAACCGGGCGCGACAGGTTACCGTAATGTTAGTTTCGCCCTCAAGCAGCAGGTGTCGTTTTCCCGTGTCTATCTGTAACGTCCAGTGACCATGGTAATGCCGGCGCAGAATGTCTTCTGGCAGGTAGGCCAGCTGGATCTGGGCCAGCAGCCATTCGGCGGGCAGGGTCTCGTCCAGGCCCGGTGCCTGCCAGGTTTCCAGCGTGTGGCCGTCCCAGCGGATCTCCAACAGACGTTGACCGGTAATGCCCAAGCCGTTCACCTGCAGACGATCCGGTGACAGGGTGGTAACCGCCAGCATTCGCCGGGTATCACCGTCTGGCGTCCGGATCATCAACCGCTGGTTCATCTGGATCACCCGCGTGGTTTCCTGGGGTGGCACCAGCGCCGGTGTTTCCGGCCCTGACGCCTGCATCAGGGTCTGGCACCCGGTCAGGGTCAGCAGCAGCGACAACAGGATGGCAATACCAGCGGCCGTTCTCATGGATGGCACCACATCACCCCCGGCATAACTCTGCCAGCACCCGCAGACGGCGGCGGCTTTCACTGACATAGGGGTTGTCCGTGTCCCAGGCGTAGCCCGCGAGAATCGATGAGATCATCTCCCGCACCGGAACCGACGGATTCTCCGCAAAAATCACGTCCTGGAAGCTGCCGTCGTACCAGCCGTCCACATAGGTGCGGAAGGTGTCGACGCCCTGCTTCAGGGGTCGGGCGAAGTCCTTCTCCCAGTCCACGATCTCACCACGGAGCTGGCGATCCAGGAGGTTTGCCGCAAGACTGGCGGACTTCATGGCAATGGTGACCCCGGAGGAAAACACCGGATCGAGGAATTCCGCGGCATTGCCCAGCAGCGCAAAATGACGGCCCCAGAGCTGCTTCACATTGGCGGAATAGCCACGGATTTCCCGGGCCGGTGTATCCCATTGGGCATTGGCCAGCAGCCGGGCCAGATTCGGATCCTGGTGAACGATCTGCCACAGGCGTTGCCCGGCGTTGCCCTGGTGACGCTCCACAAATTCGGGACGGGCCACCACCCCCAGGGAACTGCGGCCATTGCCGAAGGGAATCAGCCAGTACCAGACATCGCGATGCTCCGGATGCACCGTGATCAGAATCTTGTCACGATCATGGTCGGCAGCATCGATGCGGTCCTCCACATGGGTAAACAGCGACATACGAACCGGGAAGGACGACGGGGTTTCCAGATCCAGAAAGCGGGGCAACACCCGACCAAAACCACTGGCATCCAGTACGAAACGGGCGCTGACCTGGCAGGCCCCGCCCTCATCGGTCTGCACATCCACCCGGGGCCTGTCGCTCTCAAAATCCACCGCCACAATTTCATGACCGAAGCGGACATCAGCGCCGGCCTTTTCCGCCTCCCCGGCCAGGATCTGGTCGAAGCGGGCCCGCTCCACCTGAAAAGTAGTGCCCGGCCCATGGGAGAACTTCTCCCGGAAATCGAAGGCAGTGTCACGGCCCGCATGGTGAAAGGCAGCACCGTTCTTGTACTGGAAGCCGCCCGCCTCCACCGCTTCGGTCATCCCCGCTTCGGCCACAAAGGCCATGCACTGGGGCAACAGGCTTTCGCCTATGGAGAAGCGGGGGAAATGCTGCTTTTCCAGCACCAGCACATCCCAGCCCTTCTTCCTCAGCAGGCCAGCCGCCACCGCACCCGACGGGCCCGCGCCAATAATCAGCACATCCGTCGTTATTTCCACCGAGCTCAAGACACTGCTCTCCACTGCCAAGATCTAAACATCACGTACCTCATCACGAACTTCATCACGAACTTCATCACGTGCTTTACCGAAACCCGGGCCTGCTCCGGGGGGCGAGACAACAAACACAATCAGCCAGCAAAGCACCAGCCCCGGCAATACCGTCACGCCGAAATGATGCAAGACCGGCGTACTGCTCAGGGCCAGCAACCCGAACGCCAGCACCGAGGTGACCGCCGACAGGGTAACCGCCTCCCAGGCATGGGTCTGGCCATCGCTTTCCCGCAGGAATATCCCCATGTCCAGGCCGATGCCCAATATCAGCAGCGTGGCCAGCTGGTTGAACAGGGTCAGCGGCTGGCCCGCCAGTGCCAGCAGACCGAACGTCAGGCCAGTGGCCATTAACGGCGGCAACAGGACCCGCCAGCCATTGCGTCGGTACCGGACCAGCAGCACCAGGCCCACCAGGCCATAGGCCACCGCCAGCCACAATCCAACCTGTTGCCGGTAACGGGCCAGTAGCCCGGAAATATCGGACACCCGATCCACAAAGCGCACGCCGTCATGGTTGTCTGCCAGGGCCTCCAGTTCCTGGTAGACGTCCGGCGAGGTGACCGCGCCGAGGGCGATCACCGAGGCGGCACCCTGCCCGTTCAACGACTGCTCTCCCAGCCAGAGGTAAGACAGGTATCTCCCGGCAACTGGCATGTCTGCGGCCGCCGCCCCGGGTACCAGCCATTCCGGCTCATGGGTGCTGAGCAACTCCCGGCTCCTGTCCGGGAACGTGGCCGGCAGGCCAAGGTCCGACCCCAGCCGGTCCAGCAGGTTCGTCCGCAGCAAGGTGTGCCGGACGTGGGCGTAATCCGATTGCTGACGGGCTACCGACGGTATCCATTGCGACATGGCCTGGAATGAGCCCAGCCGGCCTTCCGACACCCAGGCTTGCAGCGTGGGTCGCAGGTTTTCCTCCCGCTGCAACACCTGCTGACCGTTATCGCCGGTCACCACCAGGAAACGCCCGGAACCCGCTGCGCCGCTGGCGGCCTGGACCAGTTGCTCCGACTCCTGCAGGGCCCGGGGCGACGACTGCAGATCCCCCAGGTTGTCGCGAAATTCAACCTGGAACCATCCCGCCACGGCGGCCACCGATACCAGTGCCAGTGCGCCGGCCACCGGCCACCGGGACCGCTGGCCCAGCCACTCCAGTCCACGGCCCAGGGGACGGCCTGTCAAACCGTGCGGGCGCCGGAGGCCACGTAGCCCTATCAGCGGAAAACAGAACACCACCGTCAACCACGCGCCGATCAGGCCGAACGCAGAGAACACGGCAATCTGTCGCAACCCCGGAAATGGCGTGAACCACTGGGCGCCATAAGCCAGCACGCTGGAGAGCAGCCCCAGGGTGATGCCCGGCAGGATATGCCGCAACGGCACCCTGGCCATGGCCTGACGCGCACACAGGTAGTGCATCGCATAGTCCACCGAGACGCCCACCAGGCTGGCGCCAAAAGCCAGGGTCACCACGTGGAGTCGCCCGAAAATCAGTAGGCTGGCAGTGGCGGCGACACACAGCCCCGCGCCCACACTGACTACTGGCAGCACCAGGGACCAGCCGGAGCGGAAATGCCACAGCAGCAACAATACCACGGCCGACAGCGACCCCAGGCCAATGGTGGACAGTTCCCGACGGGCCTGGTCGGCACCGGCAGCGGCGTGGAATACGAGCCCGGATCTGTGGACGCTGGTTGAGGGAGGCAGCCCTTCCTGCGCCGCACTTACCGCCGCCAGCACCTGCTCCTGGGTGGCCCCGTCAAAGGGGGCGCCGGTAAACCGCACCAGTACGACCCGGTAATGTCGGCTCCCCCGCTCGGCATAGAAACCCTTGCTGTCCTGGCTGAAGCTGGCGCCGGGGGCCCTGGATGCCAGCCAGTGTCCCAGCAGGTTCAGCGGATCCTCCACCAGCGATGCGGCCCTGCCGGCGGTGGCGGGGTTGACCAGTTCGCGAACGGTACGGCGAATCAGCCTTTCCTGGTCACCATCCTGCAAATGGCGGCGGTCCTGCACGGTCAGCAACTGGTAACGGTAGGGGCGGTAATCCTCTCGCAGCCCCTCCAGCAGCCCGGGGTCCGGCCCCAGGCGTACGCTTTCGAAGGCGCCGCTCTGCTCCAGTGCCCGACGAAACTGCACCGCCTGGGCCTGTAGCTTCTGCCTGTCATCCCGACGGCCTCCGAGCATCAGCACCGCACGGGTGGCTATCTCATCGGACAGGGCCTGTGCAGCATTCTCTGTGACCGGGTCCTCGACCCCCGCCGGCAACAGCGCCAGGATGCTGGTATCGACGTTACGCCCGGATAACAGGTGGCTGGCGCTCCAGGCCATCATGGCCACCAGCACCATCAACCATGCCGCAGCCGCCAGGCGTTGCTGGCCCCGCACCCTGGTCACGGCTGACTGAGTCTCACGTCTTCAAGACGTATCCGGGTGGTGTCGCCATTGGTCTCGCGGAGAATCATCTCCTCCACCTGCTGGTCACCAACCAGTTCGATGGACGCCATGACCGAGGCCACACTGTCGTCCACCGGGTCCAGATGCAGGGTCCAGCGGTCCGCTGTCCTGCTGCCGACCAGCTCAAAATACTGTTCCAGCGCATCCCGGTTCCCGGTGAACATGGAAAAGAAGATCTCGGTGATCACGCGGGTCATGGGCTGATCCTCGGTGGCCATGCGCATGACCTCCTCGCCGTTCTGGATCTCCACGATCTGCTCCCGGGTAATGCGAAGCTCACTGGCCACCGGCTCGCTCACCCGCCACCGCAGCCCCTGGTCAACAGAGAACGTAAAACTTCCTTTTGATTCGATGGTTGCATCAAGATCTTCAAGTGTTTTCTCTTGCACGAACCGCCCTTCCAACCGGGCGTCCGCCGCTGGCATCATGATCGTAAACAGCGGGTGGTCGTCGCTGATGGCAGAGGCAGTATCCGCAGCCCATGCGGGCGCAACCGCCCCCACGCAGAGCATCACCACCATGGCGATCGCGGTCCTCACTCCTGTGCCTCCTTTGCCTTCTCAATCTTTTCCAGCAGCACGTCCGGTGATACGAAACACATTTCCCGGGTACGCATGTCCAGGGCGACCTGGATGGTGTGGCCCCTGGTCAGTCTCTCACCGGTACCGGCATCAGTGATCAGGTAATCCACCTTGAGGCGGTTCTCCCATTCTTTCAGGGTGGCGGTGACGTTCAGCACCTGGTTAAAGCGGCTGGGCCGGGCATAGCGCACATGCAGATCAATCACCGGCCAGGCATAACCGGACTCGCGCATCGCCAGGTGGTTGTAATCCAGCTGTTCGAACAGTTCACAGCGGGCGATCTCGAAATATTTCACGTAGTGTCCGTGCCATGCGATCTCCATGATATCGATGTCATGGAACGGCACCTTCACCTGAACGGTGGCCTTGATCATGTGGAAGACTCCTCCGGATACAGCGCCCAGTGCCGGCCCTGAATCTGGTTAATCAATGCTCTCAGTTCCCCTTCCAGGGCCCGATCCTCCAGCAGGTGGGGGCTGGTTTCGCGAACCGAGGCCACCATGGACCGCAATTCCTCGCCCAGGCCTTCCCGGGTGATGTCACCCTGGCCCAGGCGTAACTCCAACCCCTGGCTTACCGCCAGCAGGGACGCGGAGGCCACCTGTTCGGTAAGCTGCAACACCCGCAGGCAGTCCCGTGCCGCGATCGTGCCCATGCTGACCTTGTCCTGGTTGTGGCACTCGGTGGACCGTGAAAACACGCTGGCGGGCATGGTGAGCTTCAGGGCCTCCGCCGTCCAGGCGGAGGCACCGATCTGTACGGCCTTGAAGCCATGGTTGATGGCCCGCCGATCACCCTGGGCGCCGGACAGGTTGGCCGGCAGCCCGTGGTTGAACTTCACATCCATCATCTGGGCCATCTGGCGATCCAGCAGGTCAGCAATATTGGCCACTGCCGTTTTCAGGGAGTCCATGGCAAAGGCGATATGACCGCCGTAGAAATGACCACCGTGGAGAACGTGGCGCCCTTCCCCGTCGATAATGGGGTTGTCGTTGGCACTGTTGAGTTCGTTCTCGATGAACTGACGGAACCATGGCAAGGCGTCCTCCAGCACACCGATGACATGGGGTGCGCAGCGCAGGGAGTAACGGTCCTGCAGGCGGTCCGGGTTGCGGGGCGGTTCGCCGGCGTGGAGATCCTCCCGCAACCGCGCTGCCACCGTTTGCTGCCCCGGATGAGGCTTGACCGAGAACAACGTTTCGTCGAAGTGGTGGGCGTTGCCATCCAGCACCAGGGTTGCCATGGCGGTGATGCGGGTGGCCAGGCGGGACAGGTACTCCGCCCGCTGCCAGGCGACACAGGCCAGGCCGGTCATGATCGCGGTGCCGTTCATGATCGCCAACCCCTCCTTGGGCTTCAGGCGCAGGGGCTGGATACCCTCGACCTCGAACACCTCGGCGGTGTTGCGGCGCTCACCCCGGTAATACACCTCCCGCTCACCGCACAGCACCGCCGCCACATAGGACAGCGGCGTCAGGTCGCCGGATGCGCCCACGGAGCCCTCTTCCGGGATCACCGGCAGGATATCCCTGCGCAGCAGCAGGGTGAGTTGTTCCAGCAGGTCTTCGGTGACGCCGGAATAGCCCATGGTCAGGGAGTTGAGCCGCGCCGCTACTACCGCACGACTCTGTTCCGGCGGCAGGACATTGCCCAGGCCACAACCATGGAAGGTGTAGAGCCGGTGTGGCAGCTCCGCGACCAGGTCATCGGGAATCATGGTGGTGCAGGAATCCCCGTAACCGGTGGTAACGCCGTAAATAGCACCGTCTTCCTCCAGCAGCTGTTCCAGGAACCCGCTGCCGCGGCGGATCCGCTCACGGAAGTCGGTGTCGTCGCTGAGCATCACCGCCGCTTCACCGCGGGCGATGGCATTCACGTCTTCAATGGATATCGGCTTATGGTCAAATAGGATCATCAGGTCAGGTCATCTGGATAGGTTATCGTCCGGGGCGGGCCCAGAAGTCGTAAAAGTTGTACCACTGCAGCGGTGCCAGGGCGCAGTAGTGCTCCAGGCGCCCGGCCCAGCGCTGGACACACTCGTCCAAGGCCCCATGGCGATCCTTTCGGGGCAGCCGCAGGCGCTCCGCGAAAGGCTCGATATACAGGTCATAACCCGGCTTTCCGGCCTCCTCCTGCCGCAGGCAGAAAATACTCAACACCGGACAACGGAGGATCGAGGCCAGAATAAAGGGGCCGACGGGAAAGTGGGCAGATTCTCCCAGGAATGGCGCTTCGCGGGTATTGCCTTCGCCGGACACGGGTGTGCGATCACCGGCAATCACCAGGAACTCGCCGGCATCCAGTTTCTGCTGCAGCACAATGGCGGTGGCCGGGTTGATATCGCTCACCTGCAGGATATTGACATGACTATCGCCACTGACCCGGCGCAGCATCTCATTGAATCGGGTGGCATGGGCGGTATGCATCAGGACGTTGAAGGTCATGCCGGTATTGCGTTGGGCCAGGGCCCGGCATATTTCCAGGTTGCCCAGGTGGGAGCCGATCAGCAGGCCGCCCCGACCGGTATTCGCCAGGTCGTCAAAGGCCTGGTGGCGGACAAACCGGATGTTATCCAGGGTGATGTCTCCCTGCCAGACCGCCAGCTTGTCCAGTATGCTCTCGCCGAAATTCAGGAAATGCCGGTAGCTGTGCGCGGCCAGGGACCGACCACCCGACAACAGGCCCTGTCGCTCCAGGTGTTCCAGGTAGTCCAGGGACGCCTGACGGGCACCCCGGTGGGCCAGGAAATAATAGAGAATCACCGGGTACAGACACAGCCGGAAGGGCATCCGCCCCAGCCAGTGGTACACGCGAAACATGAACCGCAATCCCCACAGGGCGCCGGTCTCGCCGATTGAGGCCCAGTGAGATGTTGTCACGAACCGATCCTCCCCTGACCGTTAACGGAACGCAGGTGTCGTCCCAGCAATCGGGGCAGGCGCGCCAGCATACCGAAGAACAGCCTGGTATGCATGCGGGTAATCAGCCAATTGTCCTGCCAGCCACGGAAATGGGATATACCATCCGCCGGGTAGCGCACCCTGACCGGCAACTGAAGGATCTCGCCCCCGGCCCACTGCCACTTCACCAGCACTTCGGTGTCGAAATCCATGTGGTCACCGGTGAACTGGCTCTCCAGCAACTGGCAACAGGGCTCCACCGGGTACACCCGGAAGCCACACATGGAGTCGCGGATCATCAGCGACAGGGTGTTGATCCAGACCCAGACATGGGTCAGGTAACGGCTGTAATAGCGAAGCGCCGGCACGCTGTCATCGTAATCCGGATGGCCGGAGATGATCGCCGTCGGATGACGACGGCCAAATGCCAGCAGACGGGGGATGTCGCGGGCATCATGCTGCCCGTCGGCATCGATCTGCAGGGCGTGGCTATAGCCCAGCTCACGGGCGACACGCAAACCGGCCTTGACGGCTCCTCCCTTGCCCAGGTTGCGGGGAAGCTGGTGTAAATGGATGCGCGGATCACCAGCGGCCAGCTTCACCAGCACGTCCCGGCAGAGTGTCTCGGAGCCGTCATCCACCAGGATCACCGGAAGCCCGGCGGCCAGGACACCCCGCACCACCCCGGCAATGGCGTCCGGGTGGTTGTAGACCGGAATCAGGCCGCAACACTGGATGGTCATTGCCCGTTACCCTCGACCACAAACACCAGACGTCCAGAGGAAAACCCGATGTCACCGTCATGGAAGCGGAAACCGAGCCGGCCCCGGGCCCGATCCAGTGACAGTACCACCGTTACTTCCTGCCCCGGCTGGATCACCTGCTGGAACTTCACCACTTCCATGCGCCGGAAGCGAGCCCTGGACGGCAGGTCATCACCCAATAACGACCGTGCAAAGTGTTCCGCCCAATGGACCTGCACCACGCCCGGCAGCACGGGCACCTCCGGGAAATGGCCCTGAAAATACGCCAGCTCCTGCTGGACACGGATTCTCAGGGTTACTTCGGAGCCCTCTACGCGGGACGCAAGCACCTCTGGCAGGTGGACGCCGGAACGAACGGGACTCTCTGCGGGAAGACTCTCTGTTGGAAATAGCTCCGCCAGCAAATGCTGTGGTACCTTGCCCTGGGCGTTGCGAGGCAGCTCATCCGGGAAACGCCAGTGGCGGGGCAGGACCGGCGCCTCGAAAGTGCTCGCCAGCCACTCCCGCAAAGTGCCACTGAAGGCCCGGCGCCCGACCTGATCCAGCACCTCCATGCCCGGATCCGTCAGGGTTGCCACCACCGCGCAACGGGTTCGATGACCACCCAGCACAACCACCCTGGCCTCGCGGACCCACTCATGATCCTGCAGGCACCGCTCCATGGCGGTCAGCGACACCCGCTTGCCTTCAATCTTGGCGATGCGGTCCACCCGCCCCAGCAAGGTGAAGCGTTGGCCGGACTCAACACGGGCCTGGTCGCCGGTGGCAAACCAGTGATCGTGCCCCAGCAATGGCGAACGGATGACCAGCGGGCCTTCGTTGTTCGCCCTCCCCTCGATACCGGCACTGCCCTCATCGTCCTCCTGGGCCACCCCTACGGTGATACCCGGCAACGTCTGCCAGACTGGATCCCACTGCTGCTGGCGCCAGGCGATGCCGCCGGTTTCGGAACTGCCAAAGATTTCAGTGACCGCAACGCCGAAACGTTCACCAGCGGCCAGGCTGTCCGCCGTCGCCAGCGGCGCCGTGGACGACACTACCATTCGCCAGGCCCCCCTGGCCGACGCCCAGTCCGCGTGAGCCGGCAAGCGCCCCAGGTGGCTCGGTGTGGTCACCAGCACCAGGTCCCGGCATTCACGGGACCAGGCCAGGACATCCTCCAGATAATGGGAATAGTAACGAGCCAGGGGCCGCTGCCCTGCCAGGGGCCATAACACCCGCCAGATCAGGCCGTAAACGTGCTGGTGCGTTACCGTGCCGATTACCAGGGCCTGGCCAGCAACGTCATGCCATTGGGCCTCATGCATCGCCACTTCATCTTCCAGCTGGGCCAGGTGCATGGTGACCGGACGAGGCTCCCCGGTGCTGCCGGAGGTAAGCACGATAACGGCGGCGTGATCACGGGGGATGGAGACGAAAGGCGTGGCGACCTCCGGGGCCTCTGGCTCCGGTTCAGCAATACTCGCCAGCGACGTCGGCGCGGCGAAGCTTCCGATCAGGGCACTGGCATGTTTCTCCAGGCGAGCCACCGTGGCCGGCAGGTTATCGCCAGCCAACAGGGGGGTCCTTCCGCACTGCCAGAGGGCCATCAGCAGGGCCGCAAACTCTCCGGCATCGTCCAGGTAGATGCCAAATACATGGGCAGGATGTGGCGCCAGTACCGCCATCCATTGCCGTACCCGGCGCTCGAACGCAGCACGGTCCAGGGTGCGACGACCATCGGTGGCCACCACGGCGGACGGATCCTGATAACACGTCATCACCGTGGACAGGGAGTACTCAGTCATTCTGTCGACTCCGGTAATACTGACGGAACAGAAATTCCCCGAGGAACAACGCACCCATCAGGAGATAGCTGATCAGCCCATTGTAGAGTGCCCAGACGTGATCCTCTGCCCACAGGGTTGCGGCGGCAATGCTGCCGTTCATGGCAAAGAAGGCCACCCAGACCCAGGTGACATAACGGGTATAGCGAACTCCCGATGGCGGCAATTCCGGCTCACGCAGCCTGGCCAGTCGTTCGATGGCCGTTGGCGGGTAGGCCAGCGTCCAGACGAACGCCAGCAGCAGCCCCCCGTTCACCAGCACCGGATACGCCTTGACCCCGATCGAATCCTGGGCAAGCCAGGTCCACGCGGCCAGAAGCAGGCACAACCCAAACCAGATCCAGGACGTGGCGGTGCCTTTTGCCGCCCGCAACCCATGCACGACAGCAATAGGCACCAGGGCCAGTGCCGCCATGGACACCCCACCCCTGGTCAGCGCCCAGTACACCGCAAGCGGATACAGCAGCGTCAGGCCGCCGATGAGCAGACGGCTCAGCCATACCACCATAACGAGCCTTAGCGGCTCAGCAACTGGTCTACTGCGTCGACGACATCATTGACGGTGCGGACGGTCTTGAAAGCCTCCGGCTGGATCTTCCGACCGGTCCATTGCTTGAGTTCCACCACCAGATCCACCGCGTCGATGCTGTCGATGTCGAGATCCTCATACAGGTTCGCATCCGGTGTAATGGCTTCCCGCTCCAGTTCGAAAAGCCCGGTCAGCACGCCAGCGATATGCTCGAAAATCTCTTCCCGTGTTCTTGCAAGTTCCGTCATGATCGTATACTCCGCGTTCCGGTCTAGGCCGCCTGGTGGCTGGCGACCAAACGTGCCAGCGCCTGGATGCTGGCAAAATGCTTTCGGGTTTCCTCGGAATCCGAATCCAGTTTGATCCCGTACTGTTTCTGCAACGCCAGCCCCAGTTCCAGGGCGTCAATGGAGTCGAGGCCCAGCCCTTCCACAAACAGGGGTTCGGATGAATCAATGTCCTCCGGTGTCATGTCCTCCAGATCGAGCACATCAATCACCATCTGCTTGAGTTCCAGCTCAAGGTCATTCATAACGGGCTAACTCCGTGGTCAAGTATTCTCTGATTGTGTCTGTCAGTCGCCGGGACATCAGCGCCGGTCGCTGATCCTGGAGATAGGGCGCCACCTCGATATCATCCCCCACCCGGAAAGTCATGTGAAACCGGCGATCCGGAACGCGATACCAGGGCGTCTGCTTGGTAAGGGTTGGCGGCGAACAGGTAACGATAACCGGTGTCAGTCTCTTGCCTGCGCGTATGGCGACGTTCGCCGCCCCCCGCTGCAGCGCCATCTTCTCCCCCGGTGTGGAACGGGTCCCTTCCGGAAAAATGATCACGCTGTTGCCACGCTCCATGGAATCCCGGGCTGCCTCCACCACTGCCAGAGGGTCATCGTTGGCGATGTACCGCCCGGCTTTCAGGGGCCCGCGTGTGAACGGATTTCGCAGCAACGCACTCTTGATCACACAGTCCGCATTGGGGACCAGCGCCATCAGAAACACCACGTCAATGAGCGTGGGATGGTTGGCAATGATCAGACGGCCCGGTTCCCGCAACCGCTCCAACCCCCGGATGTCATAGGTCAGGATACCAAGGCTGTTCATCAAGCGGATAAAGAGCCAGAAACAGCGACCGATCATCTGCTTCACCCACCGTTCCCGACGACGTTCGTCCCGCAATATCAGAGAACCGGGCACAATGACCAGCGGCAGCAAAAGCCCTCCGAGCCCGAAAACCGCAAACGAGAATCCCGTGGCCAGAATGCGCCACAGCCTGTTCAGCGTTTTCATGACCGGGCCCGTGGCGCCTCAAGGTTGTATCTGGAAAAGCTCCAGGAGCGGCCATCACCCTGAAAGCTCACAGTTTGTCTTTCATCGTCCAACACGAACTTCAACAATGTATCGGTGGCCACATCAGCAGATGGATCTTCCTCCGCTTCAACCCCGGGAGCCAATGTGAAGGAAAATGTCAGCGTATTGCCCTCTGTAGGCACATCCCCACAACTGACCAGTAGCGCCATGGCCTGAACATCACCCTGTCGAGCCTCCGCATCAGCTACTTCCATCGGCAGTTCATCGTCGTATATTACGCACAGGGCCCGCTCGGAAGCCTCTCCCTTCAACTGCCTGAATCTCAGTTGAGACCATGCCTCCAGCAGTGCCGAAAACGGACTATCCGGACCGCCGGCAATGGCTGTAATGGAATGTTCAACGCCGCCGGCAATGGAATGAATCCCGCCAATCGCATTATGCACCGACAGGCTGAAGGATGCCGGCGACAATGGCGACTGCTCAGCCAGTTCTTTCAGCAAGGCAACGGTGCGACTGACTTCGCCATGCTGCGAACAGAATATGCTGGTGACAGGTTCAGGCCCGGTATTGGCGTCCAGCACCTGGCCGGCACACCATAATGCCGCCTTTCCCATGCCACTAAGCCGTCGCCTGAGCATGGGCGGCACACCTGGAAGGTCGGGCTTGTACGGCTCCGCCGGACAGGAGGGAGCCCGGGAAGGACCAGCGGCCCAACTGGCCCACTCACCAGGTTCCTTTCGGTCAGGTGAAAACGCCGCCCAATGATGAAGCGTAAGGTGATAGGTGTGCATGCTGGATCTCTGTCCTGGACAACCCGCAGCCCGCCGGTACGCACTTCATCTGCGACAACACCAACAACAGGGAAACCACGGCCACTTATAAAGTAAAATTCTGGTAATAAACCCGGCGCGATTCTACCCGCCAGACATGAATTATCGCAAGATTGCCTTTCACGGTATGACAAAGTGTTACATTTGATTGACTTATCACAAAAAGCTACAGTTAGGCGCCGTCACAATCGACCGTTTTATTAAAGGACTAAGGATACTACTTTGAAAAAACTACTGATTCTTGCCACCCTTCTGGCAACCGTTTTTGCCTCTCCAGCCTATAGTCGGGACACTGTTCACATGCTTTCGCTGGAAGAAGCATTGAATACACCAGATGCCAAAGCCAAGCTGGACGGCTCAGTCGAGTTTTACTTTTCCGGTCAAGACCATCCCGCCGTTGGGGATTCCCTGTTCGAGGCAGTCACCAACAAGAAGACCAACGCCTTCGGCAAATCTGACGAAGAGGCCTGCAAATGGGTTTTCCTGTCAGCGATGATTGCCCTGCAGGAGCGCGCCAAACAGGATGGAGCCAATGCCGTCGTGGACATCGTCAGCTACTACGACAAACAGGAAATGGCCAGCGCAACCGAATTCGAATGCCATGCAGGAGCCATCCTGGCCGGCGTTGCGTTGAAGGGTCGCTTTGTGCGCCTGGAAGACTGACTCGTGGCTAAGGGGGGCCAGCACACGGAACAGCCCATCAGCCGGTTGTTCCTGTCGCCCCCCTTCCCGACCTCGCCAACCGACCGTCAAGCCGCCCACTGGCTGACATGCCTGAACCAGGATGAACGCAATATCCTGGCAAACTACCAGGGCAAACGGCACATCGAATATCTCCTGAGCCGGGCATTGTTACGCCATGCCCTTACCGCGACTATCGCGCCAGAACAGCCCCTCGACACATGGACCATTGATTACCCAGCCGACTCTCCACCGGCCCTGACAGCCGTTGCTGCACAAGGCTGGCACTGCTCCCTCGCCCACAGCCGGAAACGGGTAGCCGTCGCCCTGAGTAACCGGGGCGCCTGCGGTATCGACATTGAATGTCATCGCCCCCGCCACAACCGCCCGCAACTTGCCCAAACCTACTTCACTGCCGGCGAACAGGCATTCCTCGAACAGCTTCCGGAGACGGAACGGGAGACAGCATTCTACCGCCTCTGGACCCTGAAAGAGGCCTGGTACAAGGCTGATGGCAGGCGGGCGTTTTCCAGCATCCTGGGTGGTCTCGATTTCAGTAAAACGTCCGACCAGACGGCGCTGCAAACGCCGTTACAGGCCTGGTGGCAGGAACTCGACGGTTTCAGTCTGGCCTTCGCGGGAAATGTGCCTCCAACCAGCCTCTGGCAAGGCTGGCCGGACCAGGAAGGAAAGAACGCCCCGGGCCGGTTTACCGGTTTTCAACCGGTGGAAACCGGGGCTCAGTGAGCGCTCTGGACAGTCCTCGCCAGAGCACATAAGGCGTCTTCAGCCGACAAATCGGCGATAAAGGGCTGCCGACTGGTTGCCAAACAACTCATTTACCAGCTCACGGATCTTGTCTTCGGCATCGATAAACTTGTTCATGTTCGCGCCACCGCGCATGGCATCGTAGGTCGCACCTCCCTTCTGGCTGCGGCCTTCAAACACCTTGATCTCGGCATAGGCCATGTAGATAGCCAAATCCCAGCGCCAGTTGGCAGTATAGGTGAGGGTCCATTGACAGGCTTTCGGAACTGCACCTCCGTCCACGACTGTATAGTCAATCCGCTGGCCAGCCAGACTGCTTTCCAGTGCATCCAGAAAACCTTCCCTTACATCATCGTTCTCAATGACACAAAGCTTATCGCTACCGTATGAAGCGACAGGCTCTACCTTTTGGGTGATGGAACAACCAGACATGAATACGAGCAATCCCAATACTGCAATCTTTCGAATCACCTTTAACTCCCTGGAGAATGGGGGCCAGCGGCCCGGGAAATGAGTGGGTAAAACACCCAAAGCCTACGCAGGTTATCGGCTGGGACAGCAATTTCCAGGGGAGTTTTCAATAGTTTACAATCTCAGCGCCATTTCCCTCGAAACATGGGCGCCACTCCGCAAATCTTCGTGTTCATAGATCCCGGAGTCGGACTGAAACATACGTCCAGGACTTAATTCACTTCCGGCCAGCCCATAAAGGCCTTGAGCACCTGGTACAGGGTATGGCCATCCCGGGTGCCGCAGAGTTCGCGGATCGAGTGCATACCGAACTGCGGCACGCCGATGTCCAGGGTGGTGATGCCCAGGTTACCGGCAGTCAGCGGGCCGATGGTGCTGCCGCAAGCCATGTCGCTGCGTACCACGAAACTCTGGTGAGGCAGGCCCAGCTCATCGCTGATGTGCCGGTACAGGGCCGCGGACCGGCTGTTGGTGGCGTAGCGCTGGTTGTGGTTGATCTTGATCACCGGCCCCTGGTTGAGCAGCGGGCCATGGTTCTCATCGTGGCGATCAATGTAGTTCGGATGCACCCCATGGGCATTGTCGGCGGAAATCATCATGGAACGGGCCACTGCCCGGCTGCGGTTTTCCGGACCGCACCAGCGGTCCAGCACCGACGACAGGAACGGCCCCTGGGCACCTTCCGCGGACATGCTGCCCACTTCCTCGTGATCATTGCACACGAGCAGCGCCGGCTCATCGCCGGAGGTATCCAGCAACGCCTGCAAACCGATGTAGCAGCTGAGCAGGTTGTCCAGGCGGGCGGAGGTGATGAAGTCGTCCCTCAGCCCAGACAGACTGGCCGGCTGGGCATCGTAGAAGCTCAGCTCGTAGCCCAGGATCCTGCTGATCCCCTGCTCCGGGTGCTCCTTTTTGATTTGCGCTTCCACCAGATCGGTAAAGGCGGTCTTATCGTCCTCACCCACCTGCATGAGCACCGGTGGCAGGTCGGTCTGGGGATTGATGGAGCGGTTGCTGTTGGCTTCCCGGTCCAGATGGATGGCGAGGCTGGGAATAAACGCCACCGGACGCCGGAAGTCCACCAGACAATCCTGCACCTTGCCCTGCCCGTCCAGCAGCGTAACCCGCCCAGCCAGTGACAGATCCCGGTCAAACCAGGGGTTGAGCAGCACCCCGCCATAGACCTCCACGCCCACCTGGTAGAAGCCCTTGCGGCGCAGTTCGGGGTTGGGTTTCACTTTCAGGCAGGGGCTGTCGGTGTGGGCTCCGGTCATGCGGATGCCGGCTTCCAGCGGCGACCGTTTGCCGGTGCGGAAGGCGACGATGGAGGACCCATTGCGCACCACGTAATAGCCCTGCCCCTGCTTCAGGTTCCAGCCCTCACGCTCGTCCAGGGCCTGAAACCCGGCCTTGTCGAGTATCCGGGTCATGTTTCCGGTGGCATGCCAGGGTGTCGGTGAGGTAGTGAGGAAATCGAGCAGGTTCTGATTGAAGCTGGTGTGTTCCATAGGTTTTCGAATACTCATGAAGGATTCAATGATTGGGAGTATCGCATGACACAACCGGGTTACTCCAATCAGTACAAACGCCATAAGCACGGCGATAACTCTAAGATTAGAGGGCGGCCGAAGTGGAAATGGCTTCCGAGGGTTACTGCGCAGCTGGAGGTCCGGGTGGCGGTATGGTTTTCCGGGACCTTCGAAAACAGGGACGTTTTCGAAGAGCCTACAGGGACGTATCCACGGCGTGTCCCGGAAAACCATACCGCCACCCGGGCCCTGGCACCCAACTATCCGTCCAACTGCATTGATATCAGATCCAGTGCTTCCCTGTCGGCCCGCTATTGGGTAGCCTTTTCCAGGACACGCCCCGCAAGTACGTCCATGTAGGGCTCGACGAGCGCCATCCCTGGCGCTCGACGGTCTTGGAAAAGGCTACCCAACATCGGTCCTCACTACGGGTGTGGCCTAACATCCATTCGCCGCTGATCATTGGCAAGGAGTCAGTATGCCGCAGGGCATCCCCCACTTTCTCGATATCGAGTTCTACCAGAACGACGACCTGTTCTTCCCCACCGCCATGACCTGGAGCCTCGATGACGGCCGCATGAAAACCGTGGTGATCGAACCGGACGAAAGCTGGCTACCCATTGACGCCGAACTGGCCGAGGAAGAACTCCGCTACCTGCGGGAACAGGGCGTCCCCCTGATCGAACTGGCCCGGGCGCTCCACGAAGACCTGCCCGACCAGCAGGTGTACACCGACGGACTGGACCCGGACGAAACCCTGGTCGACCTCATCTTCGACGCCGTCGGCATGCCCGTGCCCTTCGAGATCGCGCCCCTGGACGACCTGATGCCCGGCATCGACCGGGACACCCTCGAAGACCACCGGCGGAACCTCATGTTCGAGCAGGGCCTGGAGCCACAGCTGCCGGAAAACGGCGTCTACGCCCTGCTCCTGCTCGCCCGCCAGGAAGGCCTGATTGGGGAGTCGGAGCAAGGCCCCGACGACTGGTGAGCCAGCGCACCTGTTGAACCGTCACACCTTGTGACGGATATGCCAGCACTGGTGGATCTTCGGGTTACGCTGGAAGTCCCGGTCCAGGGTTGAGGCCGTCACGTCCTTCACCTCGTAACGCTCCGACAGCTCCTCATCCAGCTTGAAGCGCCGGAAATTGTTGGAGAACACCAACACCCCATCCGACGTCAGCCGGGCCATGGCCTGATCAATCAACCTGCCATGGTCACGCTGGATATCCAGCACGCCCCGCATGCGGGCGGAATTGGAAAAGGTGGGCGGGTCCATGAAGATCAGGTCGAATCGCTGGTCCGGGGTCGGTTTCCCGGCCAGCCACGCCGTGCAATCCGCCTGCTCAACAACATGCCGTTTCGGGTCCGCGCCGTTCAGGGCCAGGTTATCCCGGGCCCAGTCCACATAGGTGTTGGACATATCCAGGCTCAGGGACCGACTGGCGCCACCGGCCACCGCCTGCACCGTCGCCGCCCCGGTGTAACAGAACAGGTTCAGGAAGCGCTTGCCGGCCGCATGGTCTCGGATCCACCGCCGCACCGGTCGATGATCCAGGAACAGACCGGTGTCCAGGTAGTCCCTCAGGTTGACCTTCAAACGGCTGCCCAGCTCGTCCACTTCCGTGAACTCGCCGGTGGCGTCCTGTTTTTCATACTGACGGGTACCGCTCTGGCGCTGACGCTGCTTGCAGACCACATAGTCCGGCGGCACCCCCAGCACTTCCGGAATGACCGCCATGGCCTCCGCCAGCCGCTCCCGGGCGCTCTTCTCATCGACGGATTTGGGGGCCGCGTACTCCTGCACATGCACCTGATCACAATAAATATCGATGGCCAGGGCAAACTCCGGCATGTCCGCATCGTAGAGCCGGTAACACTGGATATCCTGTTTGCGGGCCCACTGCCCGAGGGATTTCAGGTTCTTCCGGAGACGGTTCTCCAGCATCTTCGCACGCTCGGGATGACTGATTCTCGGGCGAACCTCACCAGGCGTCGACATCTCACGGGGGCGCACGGCGTTGTCGTCATTGATCTCGAACAACAGTAACTGGGCCGGAATCTTGCCGTTAAAGAGGCGATACTGACGATGGCTGCGCAGGCCGATGGCATGGCCCAGTTCCGGCACCCCGGTGAACACACCCAGTCGCCAGCCCTGGAGGTGCTCCCGAACCCGCTCTCCCAGTTGCTGGTAGAGAGCACCCAGTTCCTTCCGCTCGCTCAGGCGTTCGCCATAGGGCGGGTTTACCAGCACCAGCCCCTCACTGGCCCACTGGCCATCACGGTGGAACGCCTCCACCGATCGCGCTTCCACATGAATCAGCCCTTCCAGCCCGGCCCGGGTGATATTACGCCAGGCGGTGGCGATGACCCGGCTGTCCTGGTCATAGCCGACAAAACGGGGAAGTCGTCCCTGCTTGCCTTCCCAGGCCCGGCGCTCGGCCTCCTGGCGCAGTTCCAGCCACAGGTCCGGCTGGTGCCCCAGCCAGCGCTCGAAACCAAACTGCTTTCGCAACCGTCCCGGCGCCTGGTCCAGGGCCATCAGGGCCGCCTCGATCAACAGCGTGCCGGAACCACACATGGGATCCACAAAATCGCCGCCGTTACCGACAATATCGGGCCAGCCTGCCCGCAGCAGCAGTGCCGAGGCCAGGTTCTCCCGCACCGGGGCGACGCCCTTCTCGGTGCGATAGCCCCGCATGTGCAAGCTGTCGCCGCTGAGGTCGATAGCCAGTTCCACCTGGCCACGGTGCAGGCGGGCCGACACGGTGATGTCCGGGTCCTTGGGGTCCACGCTGGGACGGACCGTGCCCTTGCCCCGCAATCGATCCACCACCGCATCCTTGACCTTCTGGGCGCCGTACTGGGTATTGCGGATCAGTTCGTTGGTGCCGGAGAACACCACCCGGAATTTGCCGGTCACCTTCAGGTGGTCCTCCCAGGGGATCTCGTAGACGCCCTGGTACAGGGCCTCATTGGAACGTGCATCCACGGTTGCCAGGTGCAGCAACACCCGGTTGGCAAGACGGGACCACAGGCAGGCGCGATAGCCCTCCGATAATCCACCCCGGACCCAGACACCCGCCGGGGCCGTCTTCAGGGGATGCAGGCCAAAGGACGCCAACTCCTCCTGCAGGAGGGTGTCTATGCCCCGGGGGCAGGTTACGAAATACTCATGTTGCTCAGCCACAAAATCCTCCGGACGTTCGACCCCGCGCCTGCGCGCCTGTTTAATAAGGTAGCGCATGGTAACCGACGGCGGGTTATTTCACATAAACATAAAGGCGGGGTCATATAGATGAAATAAATACTGTACTCAGTCACCGGATTCGTCATAGGGTGTAACTGACGCGTCAAATTTGAGGGGAAAAACCAGCGGTTCTTCCCCGTCTCAGGATCCTGACTGTTATTGCGGGAACGCTATCCCCAAACCCGTAGCGGTTTGTTCTTACAGGGATTTTGTTCAGCCAGCAACGACAGACGTGTACACGCTTGTTCTGTAAATCCATGTAGGTGAGGAACGGCATGAAAAGACAGAAAAGAGACATGTACGCTCGCGCATTCAAGCGGGGATACCAAGCCGGCGTGTCCGGAAAATCCAAGGACAGCTGCCCGCTGGACCAGCCAGAGGCCAGACAGGAATGGCTCAGCGGCTGGCGGGAAGGACGCACCGACAACTGGGAAGGCATGACCGGTGTCTCCGGCATCCACAGGTTGGCCGCTAACGGAACGGCCTGACCTGCCCTGATATCAACCCCGCGTGCTCCGGGCTGGAAGAATGTCTCTAGTTGGATGTTTTTTCGAGCAACACCAGAGACAGAACCGCTTTCAGGCGGACACACAACACTTTAAAAGGTCGTCAGCAGGACGACAAAACCCATTGACAATCTGGCTTGAGTACAGGGGTGCACCGGCCCCCCTCCACCAAACGCCGGAACCCAGAACCGGGTCCACTCGACCCGAATCAGAAAGACGTCAAGTCGCCACGGGGTTTATTCCCCGCACGGGCCCGCTCAGCGGGCCCTTTCTTTTTCCAGTGCCCGGATCGCTTCCACCGCCTCCCCGACCAGGGCCGGTCCCCGGTAGATAAAACCCGTGTAGAGCTGAACCAGTCTGGCGCCGGCGCGGATCTTCTCGGCCGCGCTCTCGCCGTCGCTGATGCCCCCCACGCCGATAATGGGAATCTCGTCGCCCAGTTCCCGGTAAAGCCCCTGGATGACTCTGAGCGAGGCCTCACGCACCGGCTGCCCGCTGAGTCCGCCGGCTTCGTCGGCATGGGGGTAGCCTTTTACCCGGTCCCGGGCAATAGTGGTGTTGGTGGCCACCACGCCGTCGATACCGGCTTCCTTCAGGGCATTGGCCACAAAGACGATTTCCCCGTCGTCCATATCCGGCGCAATCTTCACCGCCAGGGGCACGTAGCGGCCACTCCGTTGGTGCTGGGCCGACTGCTCCTGCTTGATCGAGGCCAGTAGCTGTTTCAGGGAATCGCCGAACTGCAGGTCCCGCAGGCCGGGTGTGTTGGGAGACGATACGTTGACGGTAATGTAGTCGGCATAGTCATACACGGCGGCGATGCCCTTGCGGTAATCCGACTCTGCCTCCTCCGCCGGCGTCACCTTGTTCTTGCCGACATTGATACCCAGCACACCGGGATAACGGCGGTTGGCCACCTTGCCCACCAGGTGTTCCAGCCCCTCATTATTGAAGCCCATCCGGTTGATGATGGCGCCGTGCTCCGGCAGTCGAAACATCCGCGGCGCCGGGTTGCCCGGCTGGGGCTGCGGAGTCACCGTGCCCACCTCAATAAAACCGAAGCCCAGGGCGCCCAGCCCCTGCAGGTGATCGGCGTTCTTGTCGAGGCCCGCGGCAAGACCCACCGGATTGGGAAAATCCAGCCCCATCACCCTGACCGGGAAGTCCCTGGGCGGATGAACGAACGGCTTCAGCAAACCGCTGCCCGCCGCCAGGTCGAGTCCGCACAGGGCAACCCGGTGGGCGGTTTCCGGTGGCAGGGTGAACAGAATCCTGCGAAGCAACGTATACATAGACAACCCCGGAGTCATTGCCGGAAAAGAACGCCGGCAAAGGTTACATCTAAAAAATTTCTGGTATTATTCCGCGCCGAAAAATCGGGGTTGGGAGTATAACGGAAGTTTTCCACAGTAGCTTCTGTTGCACACCAGTGACTCCTAAATGACTGTATGGTTAAGCTCTTGTGACCTTTTCCACGAAATCTGTGGATAACTCTGTTGAAAATCCCTTTTCAACCGATCAGATCCCTTGCCTCACGCCACTCTCTGCAGATTGGTTATTTTTTGACCAGTTATTTTATTCTTTATTTTCATGAACTTGCAAACGTGTAAGCATAAAAATCCCGGTTAAGCTACCATTTCGTCATTCATTGGTAATGCACGGGTCTTGTGCATAAAGCGAACAGGATTCCGTGATCCAGACCGCATCTTCCGCGCCATTTAACAGGAGTTTACATGTTATCCAGTCAGCAGCGACTCGACGCTGAGTTCCGGGCCGCGTCACGGGTTACCGTTATCGGCATGGTGCTGGATGCCCTCCTGGGAGTGCTGAAATGCCTCGGTGGCTGGCTGTTCCATTCCCAGGCGTTGCTGGTGGATGGCATCCACTCCTTTACCGACGTTATTTCGGACCTGGTTGTGCTGGTCGTCATGAAGCTTTCAAGGCGCGAACCGGACTCCGACCACCCCTACGGCCACCAGCGCTTTGAAACCCTCGGCACGATGATCCTGGGCAGCTTCCTGATCGCCATCGGCGGCGCGCTGGCCTGGGACAATACCTGGCGGGTAATGTCGGACGCCCCGCTGCCTGTTCCCGGCTGGCCGGTACTGGTCATCGCCTTGGTGTCCGTGGCCGGCAAGGAATGGATCTTCCGCTACACCCGCCGTGTGGGTGAACACATCCGCTCCGACCTGATCGTGGCCAACGCCTGGCATAGCCGCACCGATGCCTTCTCCTCCATTGTGGTGCTGGTGGGTGCCGCCGGGGCCATGACAGGATTTCCCTGGCTGGACGCCGTCGCCGCCATTGTCATCGCGGTGATCATTGCCCACGTGGGGTGGCAGCTGGCCTGGAACAGCGTGCGGGAACTGGTGGACACCGGCCTATCGGACGAGGATACCGACCGCCTGAGGACGGCGGCGGCCGACACCGAGGGGGTGCTCAACATCCATGACCTCCGCAGCCGGCGGATGGGCAGCGACATACTGGTGGACGTGCACCTGGTGGTGAAGTCCGAGATCAGCGTCTCCGAAGGCCACCAGATCGGCATGCAGGTGATCCGGCGCATGCGTGACACCCTGCCCCACATCCGCCTGATCAACTTCCACATCGATGCCGAGAACGACCAGCGAGGCACCATCACCACCCAGCAGTTGCCCACGCGCCGTGAAATCCATGGGGTTTTCCGGGAAGGCCTGCCAGAGCTGGACGCCCTCGGACATCACCTGCGCCTTCACTATCTGGGTAACCAGGTGCATGTGGAACTGTTCATCGAGGATCCCGACGTCCGGTTGCCGTCACCAGAGCAGATGTTAGCGAATCTTGGACACCCGGCCTGGCTGGGGAGCCTGAAGGTCTGGCGGCCTGAAGGCTAGTGTCCCGTGCGGTTAATTCGCTGACCTACTGAGCCACTGAGAGCAAGGCGCGTTGGCGAAGGTTTGGTGGTTCCAAATCGAGCCGACGCAACGCGGCTATCAAGGCTCTCAGTGGCTCCCGAAGGGCGCGACGCTGGGGCTTCTGGCCGGTGTTGCCAGCCCTTGATGTGGAACCACCACACCTTCGGACTGGCGC
>NZ_JAVVLT010000094.1:0-39635 GCF_036224885.1 Marinobacter sp. OP 3.4 | reverse complement strand
TGCTGTTCCTGCTGATGACCTTCCCGGACATTATCCTGTTCCTGCCGGGGCTGGGTAAGTAGGAGACCACAACAATGGCTTCTGGCGGGGCATGGCCGCCCCGCGCCTGATGGCTGCTGAACCGTCGGTAATATCAGGTGGATCTTAAGGTGGCGCTGTCTGGGGGGAGTGCTTATTTGCCCTGATTGAAGGCCTCCGACCAGGCCAGCGCTTCTGCTGCGGGTAATGGCTTGGTGAAGTGAAAGCCCTGGGCCAGGTGGCACCCCATTTCCAGCAGCCGTTGTTGGGTGGCCTCGTCCTCGATGCCCTCGGCCACGACCCTGCGGTGAAAGTTCTTCGAGAGGCCGATGATGGCGCGAACAACCATTTCATCCTCGGTGTCCTGAAGCATATTGGTGACGAAGGACCGGTCTATCTTGATCTCCTGCACCGGCAACCGGCGGAAATAGTCCAGGGAGGAATAACCGGTTCCGAAATCGTCCAGAGACACGTCCACGCCAAGTTTTCTGCATGCTTCCAGCCGCTCGATAACGACACTGGAATCATCGAGCGCGGTGGTCTCCAGCAACTCCAGTGTCAGTCGTGAGCGGATGGTTTTATCGCAGTGCCCGAGGGCGTTGTTCAGATCCGCCTCAAACCCCGTGCTCAGGAAATGGGAGGGGCTGAGGTTGATGCTCAGGGAGTAGGGCAGACCGTCCGAATGCCAGCGCTGTAGTTTGCTGATCGCGGTTTTCATGACGAAACGACCGACTTCATCGCCGAATTCCGAGTATTCCAGATAGGGCAGGAACTCCATGGGGCCGAGCAGGCCACGCTGTGGATGGTTCCAGCGGATCAGTGCCTCGAACCCTTCGGCTACCCGGGTACGAAGATTGATTCGTGGCTGCAGAAAGAGTTCGAACTGCCCCTGCTCCAGGGCTGTCGGTACCTGTTCCAGTATCCTCAGCTTCTCCTTGCGGCTGACATGGCTCTCGATGTCGAACTGACAGTACTGGTTCTTGCCAAGTTCCTTTGCCGCGTACATCGCCTGGTCCGCATGCCTGATCAGCAGATCCGGGTCTGACCTGTCCCGGGGGTAAACGGTAACCCCCATACTGCCGGAGAGTTGCAGGTGGTGGTGATTGTGGGGCACCACCTGGTGGATGGCGCCCAGGATGCGGTTGTATACCTGCTCGTTGTCGATGTCCCTGAGAATGGCCACGAACTCATCACCGCCCAGCCTGGCAACCACATCGTGCTCTCGAACGGAGGCTTTGAGGCGCTCGGCCACGGTCCTCAGCACCATATCACCCACCGAGTGGCCGAATTCATCGTTGATTTCCTTAAACCCATCAAGATCGATAAAACACACGGCCACGTGTCCATGGCGCCGGTCCGCTTCCACCAACTCCTGTTCAAACAGTTCCGTCAGTCGGCGGCGGTTGGGCAACCCGGTCAGGGCATCGTAGTTGGCCGCGTGTTCCAGGCTTTTCTTGTGTTCCAGTTTTTCCCGGTACAGGCGCTTGCGTTCGATCAACTGGCCGACAGTCTGCAGTAATGGCCCCAGTTCATAGGCCAGTTCCTCCGTATAGCCACCGGCCCGATTGGCCAGGCCGACCAGGCCAATCAATTGCTCGCCGGAGTGAATCGGTATTCCCTGGTAAGTGGTGATGGTCGGGTGACCGTCGGGCTGCCCACCCCGTCTCGGATCTTCCTGGAAGTGGTTGGCGGTCACCAGTTGCCCGGAGATGAGTGACGCGCCAATCAGGTTGTCCTTGCTCTCGAAGATCATGCCCCGGCGCCTGACCTGCTGGTACAACGCCTCGGTTTCCGGGCTCCAGGCGATGTTGGTAATGGACCCAATGGTCAGATAGGGCGTATTGTCGGAATGGTAAAGCACTTCCCCTATGAACCCGAACTGGCTGCTGGTGAGCGACAGCAGGTCGCTGAGCATCAGTTCGAAAGCGGCTTCCTCGTCCTCATGGGTAAGAAAGATGTTCTGGGCCCGGTAGATGGCCCGGTTAAGCTGGGATACCTGCACGAACTCACGACTCTCGTCGCTGGCGTAGGCCCGTTCTATCTCATCTTCCACCAGGCTGGCCAGGTTTCTCAGTACATCCAGTTCCACTTCCGGAACGGCCCGGGGAATCCTGTCGATCAGGCACAGCGTGCCGATCTTGAAGCCATTGGGTTCCCTCACAGGCATGCCTGCATAGAACCGGATATGGGGTTCCCCGGTGACCATCGGATTGTCCCGGAAGCGAACGTCCCGTGAAGCATCCTCGACAATCAACAGTTTGTCGCCCCGGATGGTGTGGTCGCAGAAGGCCATCGAACGGGGTGTTTCGCGCTCTTCCAGCCCACATTTGGATTTGAACCACTGGCGATCTTCATCGATCAGTGTAAACAGGACTATGGGAACATCGTAGAAACGCTGGGCGATACGGACCAGTCGCTCGAAGCGTTCGTCTGGTGGTGTGTCCAGTATGCCAAGGCGCCTGAGTGCGGCGAGTCGCTGTTGTTCTGCCCTTGATGTGTCCACGGATACTCCTGAAGCCGGTTTGAGCCCCTGCCCGGTCGTTCGCCAGGCGTTAGTGCCAGCATCACTGCCAATGGGATCCGTTATACCAGGTGACCGGGGCCACGGTGATACTCGCATGAAAACTCAGGCGGCGATATCAGTGGATGGCCCGGCGATTGTTTCGTCTCAATTGTCGTCGTAAATCGGAGGGTTGTACAGGTTGAACGCCACGCCGCCCATCCGGAACCCTGACTGCCAGACAGGCAGACCAATGTCGTTCGCCCGGCTGACAAGATCGGATGGGGACGACGTCAGGATATCGATGCCGGTCAGGCCCTGGTCCCGTGGCGTTTCTCCATGGGAGAAACGCAGGGTTGCGTTGGCCAGCGATATGGAGGGTTCGCCGCCGAGGGAATGCACGGGTTGTCCCAGCACCCGCGACCAGTGTTTTGCCAGCGTTTGCGGGTCCTTGCTGGATAACTCGATGCCAGTGATCTCGAGCCCCGTACTGCTCTCTGCCCTGTCGGTCCACGCCAGGCCGCCAGCGGGTTGCCAGTTGCCCCGCATGTCCGCCTGCTCATCCCAGTCCACCTCCAGGAACGCGGCGCCCATGTCCCGGGGATGCAGTTGCATGATGTTCCAGGTGCCACGGTCCGATTCGTAGGCAACCCGGACATTGTTGTCTGCCGCCCGGGCCCGAAGCTGTGCCTGTTCCTCCAGCGTCGGTACCTGGCAGATCACCATATAGCCGCCATCGCCCCCTTTGCGCTCGAGGAAGCGCCCGGCGGCGGTACCCGGTTGAGTTGGTGCCACGATCTCCAGGAACTGGCTGCCAAACGCCATCAGGGCGTTCTCAAGCCCGAAGGCCGCCACCTCCGGGTCCCGGTGGCAGACCGGTGTCCGGAACACCGCTTCAGTATCCCGCAGGCAGGGTTCCAGATTTTCGGCGACCAGGCAGACCTGGCGGAGGTGGATGGGCATGGTGATGTGACTCCCTGTGTGTTGTTATCGGGTATATTGGTGGTATCCATCAGGCCGTTCTAAATATCAACCGCCTGCCGGGCCGTATAGAGGCCGGCGTGGTCGATAAACTCACCCGGGCTGCCGTGTTGCAATGCTTCCCGCATGGCGTCGGGAATCGGCATTTTCTCCACGGTTTCCGGGTGGACCGCCACGCCGATCATCTCGCCCCGGGCCAGGAACTGGCCGGTGCGGGCATTCAGCATGTCCATGGCCAGGGTGAAGGAGGTATTGCCGATGTGGCTGGCGTGTACGGAGATCTCCAACTGGTCGCGATAGCGTGCCGCTGCCTTCCATTCGATGGTCAGCTTGACCACCTGGTAATCGAAGCCACCACCGGGCAGTTGCTCCTGGTCACAGATGTGATGCAGGAATTCGGTGGCGGCCAGGTCGGTATAGTCACCATAGCGGGCATTGAACACCACTTTCTGGGCGTCGCATTCGCCGTAGCGGACTTGCATGTAGTATCGGAAGGGCTGGTTCATGGGGGCTCCGGTCCGGTTATTGGTTAGCGTTTCTGGTTATCCTTCGGGTGTTCCCGGCATGGATGGACCCCGTGCCGGGAACGCTGTATCACGGGCGCATGCCGAAAGCTGGTCTGCCCAGGAGCTGTGGCAGCCGGCGGTAGGCATCCTCCACCCAGTCGCACAGCAGTGGTCGGCTTTGCCGCGGGTCGATCAGGTTCTGGACGCCGAACTTCTCGGCGGTGCGGAAGGGCGATGCGATCCTCTCCATCTGCTGGTTGATGCGCTCCATTTCCTGCTCGCGGTTTTCCGCCTGGTTGAGCTGGGCGCTGAACGCGGCCTCGATACCGCCACGGGAGGGCAGTGACCCCCAACTGCCGGATGGCCATGACCAGCTTGGCGCCGCCCGGTGCCGGTTGACGATGCCGGCACCGCCCACGCCGTAGATCCGGCGCAGGATCAGTTCCGCCTGGGGTGCACGGGCCTGGTAGATGGCGGACAGGGCCCGCACGCCGTGGCGGATGGTGCCTCGCCGTTCCGCGGCGGAGCCGATGGACACGCCACCCTGGTCGGTCAGGCTGACAATGGGCAGATGGAAGGTCTCGCACAGATCCACCAGTCGCGTGGCCGCCTGTGCGCCTTCCACGGACATGGTGACCCCTTTCAGCGGGTTGGTGGCCAGCACCCCGACGGGGTAGCCATTCAGTCGGGCCAGGGCGGTGACGGTTGAGCCGCCGTATTCCGCATAGGTGAACACGGAACCCTGGTCAAAGATGGATTCCAGGATGGCGCCGATATCATAGGGTTTGCGGGAATTGCGGGGGATGGCTTTCAGCAGGAATTCGTCGCGCCGGTCCACCGGGTCATCGCAATCCTGTATCGGCGGCAGCTCGTCAACATTCGTTGGCAGATAGGACAGGAAGGTCCGGATCACATCGAAGGCTTCCTGCTCCGAGTCCACCATTCGCTCGACCACGCCGCTGTCAGTATGGATATCGGTGCCACCGAGTTCCTCGAGGCTCAGGTCTTCACCGGTACTGCCCTTGACCACGGGCGGCCCGGCGGTGAACGCCTGACCAATGCCGCGAACCATGATGGCCAGGTGTGACATGGCGAGTCTGGCGGCACCGAGTCCTACGGTCGGGCCCACGGCGGCGGAGACCACCGGGGCCAGTGACAGGTTGTCCACCACCGCATCCCAGGCGGGATTGTGGGGTACGTAATGAAAGCCATTTTCCAGGGCCATTTTCACGCTGCCACCGCCGGAGGCGCCATCCAGCAGGCGCACCACGGGCAGCCGCATCTCGCGGGCGTAGTTCTCCAGGAAGATCTGCTTGCCATGGATGGCGGCATCGCCTGAGCTGGCCCTCAGGGTAAAGTCGTCCACGCCCAGGGTCACCTTGCGGCCATCGACCCTGGCGGTGCCGCCGATAAAGTTGGCGGGTTTGACGTGGGTCAGCTCACCGTCCTCCCCGTACTCGGCAAACCCGGTCAGGGCGCCCACTTCGATGAAGCTGCCAGTGTCCGCCATGGCTTCCACACGTTCGCGGGCGGTCAGTTTGCCTTTCGCCGTCTGTTTGCCGACCTTGTCGGGACCGCCCATCTCCCGGGCCATCCGCTGGCGGCGCTGGATCTCCTCAACCTCGGCGCCCCAGCCCTCCTGGTCCTCGGTGAACAGGCTGCTCCCGGGACTGTCCGCCGTGGATGCCCCGGTGTCGGTGGATTCGACAATGGCCAGGATCGCCTGCTCCCGGATGACGTCACCGGTGGCCACCGCGATCGAGCGCACAATGCCGCTATGGGGGGCGCGGACCGACTGCTCCATCTTCATGGCTTCGATCACTATCAACGGTTCGCCCTGGCGTACCGGATCGCCGGGCGTAACGTCAACAGAGACGATCATGCCTTCCATGGGGGCGTGGACGGCATCGGCCGGGTCGTAGTCCGCCGGCAAGGGTTCCGCGGCTTCCTGGCGCGGCTGATTATCCGGGTGACTGGCGTTCGACGTTCCCGGGGGCGCCAGGGTGCTTTGTCCCGCCATGGCCTCCCGCAGGGCCGTCATGTGGTCGCCAATGAACGAGGTGCTGTAGTCGTTGCCCAGGAAGGCCGGGTGCTCCAGGATGGCCCTCAGCAGCGGGGTGTTGGTGGGAACCCCGGCAATATGGAACTCGCGCAGCGCGGTGGAGAGGGCGCCGGCGGCGGCCGGGAAGTCATGGCCACGGGCGATCACCTTGGCAATCAGCGAGTCATAGCGATGGCTGCTCTGGTAGCCGGCATAGCCGTAGGTGTCCACCCGGATACCCGGTCCGGAGGGGGGCGCGAAAGCCTGCAGCAGGCCAGCCCGGGGCACTGTGCTGCCGTCGTCGGAAAGCTCCTCCAGGTTGACCCGGGCCTGTAGCGCAACCCCCTTGGGCGCCGGCGGTGCCTGCAGGCCAAGGTCCGCCAGCGACTGGCCGGAGGCGAGCCGGATCTGGGTCTGCACCAGGTCGATCCCGGTGATCTCCTCGGTCACGGTATGTTCCACCTGCAACCGGGGGTTGGCCTCCATGAACCAGAAGCCGTCGCCGGACACCAGGAATTCAAAGGTGCCGATGTTGTCGTAGTTGACGTGGGAGGCCAGTCGCAGGGCCGCGTCCAGGATCTGTTGCCGCAGGGTGCCGTCCAGTACCGGGCTGGGGGCGATCTCCAGCAGTTTCTGGTGCCGCCGCTGGACGGTGCAGTCCCGCTCCCACAGGTGGATGGCTTCGCCTGTGCCGTCGCCCACCACCTGCACTTCGATATGCCGGGCATCCAGCAGCAGTTTCTCGACGTAAAGGTCGCCGTTGCCGAATGCCTGCTGGGCCTCCGACCGGCAGCGCTCAAAGGCTTCGTCGAGTTCGGCGGCATCCCGAACCGCTCTCATGCCCCTGCCACCGCCGCCGGCCATGGCCTTTAGCATGACGGCCCCGTGCTCCTGCGCAAAGGCCCGGGCGTCCTCCAGGCTGGTGGGCTCCGAGGTGCCCGGCATCACCGGCACTCCGGCCTCCCGGGCCAGTTGCAGGGCCCGGACCTTGCTGCCGAACAGGTCCAGCAATTCCGGCGCCGGCCCGATAAAACGGATGCCTTCGGCAGCGCAGAGGCGTGCGAAATCCGCGTTCTCGCTGAGGAAGCCATAGCCGGGGTGGACGGCGGTACAGCCGGTGCTGCGGGCCAAATCCACCAGCGCCTGGGCATCCAGGTAGGCGGCCGCGCCGTTCCCGGGCAGCTCCCGGGCCTGGTCGGCGTAGCCAACATGGAGGGAGGCCGCATCGTCGCCAGCGTATACCGAGACGGTCTCCCTGCCCATCTGCCGGGCCGCCCGCATGATCCGGATGGCAATTTCGCCGCGATTGGCGACCAGTATCCTCTCCATCATCTTCACCTCTGTTGTTCTGTTTGTATGGCCGCCCTGGGCGACCGGCGATCTATCGGTTCAGCCTGACACGCGGGTCAGCGATGTCAGGCGGATTCTTCCGTCAGCATGCGGCGCAGCTTGTACTTCTCGATCTTGTTGGTGGGGGTGACCGGCAGTGCATCCACGATGCGGATATGGTGCGGGCGCATGTACTTCGGCATCTGGTCTGCAGCATAGGTGGCAATGTCGCTTTCCGTACAGCTTCCCGCTTCCCTGAGTTCCACGAACACGGCGATGTCGTCCTCGTTGCCTTCCCGGGCCGGTACCGGGACAGCGGCCACCGCACGAACGTCCGGATGGTCCGCCAGCAGCGATTCCACCTCGTAGGAGGAGACATTCTCGCCCCGGACCCGGAAGTAGCCGCCCATGCGGTCCACGAAACGGAAGTTGCCATCGGCTTCCTCCACAACGGCATCGCCGGTGTGGAACCAGAGGTTGCGCCAGGCCTTGAGGGTGGCTTCCGGCTTGTTCAGGTACTGCTGGAGCAGCAGTCCCGGAAACCGAGGCCGGAAGGCCAACTGCCCCACCGTGCCCGGCGGTAGCCGGTTGTCGTCCTCATCCAGGATGGCCACGTCCACCAGCGGCGATGGTCGCCCCATGAAACCCTGGGGCAGGGGAGTGTCGCCGCTGACCACCAGGCGACCGGAAGCCTCCGCCGACGCCCTGAGCTGGTCTTTGGGGAGGCCCTTGTATAACGCCGCAGGGGTGCCTGGTTCGTCACCGAACTGGTCGATAATGGCCATGAAGCCGGCGCCGGATTCGGTCTGGCCGAAACCACAGGTGACAAAGTCGAAGCCGAAGCGCCGGGCCACCTCATGATGGTTCGCCGGCAGGGGTTGCATGTGAACCTTGTTGAGGGTGTTGTCGCGATCCTCCGGGGACGGCGGTGCGGACATCAGCCAGGGGATCATTACATCCAGCAGGATGGCGGCGCTGGCACCACACTCGCGGATGCGGGACCAGAACGCCGAGGGGCTGAAGCGGTTCCACAGGCCCACGGTGTTGCCTTTCCAGACCGCCTTCACCAGCAGGGCGTAGGCGCCGCCCACGTGGTACATGGGCAGGTCGCAATAGACCACATCTTCGGATGTCCACTGGCTGCGACCGGCGAAGGCATACTGGTTGATCCAGCGGAACGGTAGCAGCACACCCTTGGCCGGGCCGGTGGTGCCGGACGTGTAGATGATGGTGGCCGGGTCGAACGGGCCCAGTTCCGGATCGTCCAGGGTCATGTCTCCGGCATCGATGGCATCAAGGGCATGGGTCCGGGAGTGGGGTAGCCGGAATCCGGCCTCGCCGGTGGTGTCCCCGGTGCTGGCGGGGCCGATCACTACGTGGGCCGGGCGTATATCGCCGCCGATGTCCTCCAGGGGTTCCCGGAAGGTGGGATCGGTGACCAGCAGGTCAGCCGCGGTGTCATTGATCTGATAGCTGAGCAGCTTGCCCCGCAGGTTGAAATTGATGGGGGCGTAGATAGCGCCCAGTTGCCAGCAGGCGAACATGGCAATGGCGGCCAGCAGGGAATTGCTGGTCAGCACGCTGACCGGCTGCCCCCGACTGGCCCCCAGGGCTTTGAGGGCCTTTGCCATCTCCCGGCTGCGGTCGTGCATTTCCCGGAAGGTCAGGTCCTCGCCGGTTTCACCGTAGTGGATGTATACCTTGTCGCCGTTTTCCCGGGCGTGTCGCTCCAGCTGGTAGAGGGCAACGTCACCCTCGTTCACCATCTGTTCGAAGATGTCCTGTGGTTGCTTCATGGCGATGGTCCTTTTGTTCTTGTTGGCTTTTGGGTCGATCTGCCTGTCACCAGGTGTCCACCATGGGGCGGCGCCGACCCTGGCGGGGCCCGGCCTTTTTCACTGACTTCAGGCCCCGGAGGACCCAGCTGCGGGTTTCGGCGGGGTCGATCACCGCATCAATCTCCAGCGACACCGCCATGCTCAGGGCCTTGCCTTTCTCGTACTGTTCCGCCACCAGTTTCTCGAACAGCGCCTTCTGGGCGGCCTCGTCACCGGCGTTCGCAATCTCGTTGCGGTAGCCCAGGCGGACGGCCCCTTCCAGGCCCATGCCGCCGAACTCGCCGGTGGGCCAGGACACGTTGAAGAAGGGCGCGTGGAAGGACCCGGCGGTCATGCCCATGGCGCCCAGGCCGTAACCCTTGCGAAGCACAATCGACATCACCGGAATCTGCAGGCTGGCGGCCGTGACGAACATGCGGGTGGTGTGTCGCACCAGGCCGGTTTTCTCGGCCTCCGGCCCCACCATGAAGCCCGGTGTGTCACACAGGCTGACCAGCGGGACATCGAAGGCATCGCACAGCTGCATGAAGCGGGAGGCCTTGTCGGCCCCGTTGGCATCAATGGCGCCGCCCAGATGGCGGGGATCGTTGGCGATCAGCCCGATGGGGCGGCCCTCGATGCGGGCGAAGGCGGTGACCATGCCGGGAGCGAACGCCGGGCGCAGCTCCAGGTAACTGTCGGTATCCACCAGGGTGCGGATCAGGGACCGGATATCGTAGGACCGCAGGCGGTTCTCGGGGATGGCCGAACGCAGCAGGCGCTGGTCGGCGTTGCTCCACTCCGGCTGTGTGCCCTGGAAATAGGACATCAGCTGGCGGGCCACCCGGGCGCCCTCCCGTTCATCCTCCACCAGGCAGTCGACCACGCCGTTGGCCACCTGGACCGACATGGGGCCGACCTCCTCCGGCGCGTACACGCCCAGCCCGCCACCTTCGATCATGGCGGGGCCGGCCATACCCAGACTGGCGTTGCGGGTGGCAATCAGCAGGTCGCTGGAGCCGGCGAACACCGCGTTACCAGCAAAGCAGCGGCCGGACACGATGCCAATGCGGGGCGCCAGGGCGGTGAGGCGGGCGTACTGCAGGAAGCTGGGCTGGTCGAGGCCGGCCACCTTGGTGGCGTTGTCGGTGTCACCGGGGCGACCGCCACCGCCTTCGGTAAAGAAGATCACCGGCAGTTGCTGTTCCTCGGCCACCTGCAGCACCCGGTCGGTCTTCTTGTGGTTCATGGTGCCCTGGGTGCCCGCCAGTACCGTGTAGTCGTAGGCCAGTACCGCACAGCGGGCCTGGTCTTCATTGAAGGTGTCGCCATTGACGGCGCCCACACCGGCCACCAGGCCGTCCGCCGGTGTCGACCGGATCAGGTCATCCACCTCCCGGCGTTGACGCTGGGCGGCGAAGGTGAGGGCGCCGTATTCCATGAAACTGCCCGGGTCGCAGATGTTGTCGATGTTCTCCCGGGCGGTGAGCATGCCCAGCTTGTGTCGCTTGGCGACGGCGTCCGGGCGGGCCTCGTCCAGGGTCAGGCGGTGGCGCTCGATGGATTCCGCCAGGTCCGGGCGGATATGGTCCAGATCCACCTGTTGCTCCGCAGCTTCGTCCTCCAGGCCGGTGTCGCCGGGCTCGATAAAGGCAATGGCCTGGCCTTCACTGACATAGTCGCCCTCCGCCAGGGGCAGGGCGCGGACCAGGCCAGAGGTGGGCGCCTTGATCTCGTGCTCCATTTTCATGGCTTCGAGAATCGCCAGGGTCTGGCCTTTGGCGATGGCGTCCCCCTCCGATACCAGGGTGGTCACCAGTTGGCCCTGCATGGGGGCGGAGGCCGGTTCGGTGCCTTCCGGAGCGTCGGTCGCCGTCGTTGTCGTGCTGCCGTTGCCGGCGGGCTGGCCGGTGCGGAACAGCCGTGGATGCTCCCGCTCGCTCTCGGCCACCAGGCCCGCCATCTCGTCGTCCACATAGCGGGTATAGACCCGGTTGCCGGCTACATCCTCCCGGGACAGCAGGGCTTGCAGGAAAGAGGTGTTGGTCTTCACGCCCTCGACCCGGAACTGGCACAGGGCCCGGTAGGCCTTGCGAACGGCCTGGGCATAGTCGTTGGCGCGATTATGCACAATCACCTTGGCCAGCAGCGAATCGAAGTGGGGGCTGGTGGTGTAGCCGCTGTAGCCGAAGGTGTCCACCCGCACCCCGGGGCCGGTGGGCGGCTCGAAGGCCGCGAGGGTGCCGCCGCTGGGGCGGGTGGCGCCGGTGGCGTCCATGGTCTCCATGTTCACCCGGCACTGGATGGCATAGCCGCTGGCGGGGGGAATCTGATCCTGGGTAAGGTTCAGGTCCGCCAGGCTGGCGCCGCCGAGCACCGCGATCTGTGACTGCACCAGGTCGACCCCGGTGATTTCCTCGGTGATGGTGTGTTCCACCTGAAGCCGGGGGTTGGCCTCGATAAAGAAATAGTCGGTGCCGTTGGCGTCCACCAGGAATTCGAAGGTGCCCAGGCCGGCGTAATTGACCTCCCGGGCCATGCGCAGGGCGGATTCCAGCAGGCGGCCCCGGGTGCTGTCAGCGAGGGTAGGGCTGGGGGCGATTTCAATCAGCTTCTGGTTGCGACGCTGCAGGCTGCACTCCCGTTCCCACAGGTGTACCGCGTTGCCCTGGCCGTCGCCCAGGACCTGCACCTCGATATGGCGGGCCTGTCGTACCAGCCGTTCCGCGTACAGGCGGTCGTCACCGAAGGCGGCCTTTGCCTCCCGGGCGCAGGCCTGGTAGGCCTCTGCCAGGTCCTCGCCGGGCTGGACAATACGCATGCCCCGGCCACCACCGCCGGAGATGGCCTTGATCACCACGGCGGCATCGTCGCCCAGGCTGGCCGCGAAGGCCTTGGCCTGCTCCAGTGTGGTATGGCCCCCGGTGCCGGGTACCACCGGCACATCACAGCGTTCCGCCAGCTCCCGGGCCGCGGCCTTGTCCCCCAGCAGGGCCAGGGTGTCCGGGCCGGGGCCGATAAAGGTGATGCCCTGGTCGGCGCAACGGCGGGCCAGCTCGGCGTTTTCGCTGAGGAAACCATAGCCGGGGTGCAGGGCATCGGCTCCGGCTTCCTTCGCGGCGGTGATAATCCCGTCGATATCCAGGTAGGCATTGGCACCCTTGCCCGGCAGCTGTACGGCCTGGTCGGCGTGACTGACATGGAGGGAAGCGCTGTCGTCTTCGGAATACACCGCCACACACGTCAGGCCCATATCCCCCGCGGCACGGGCGATACGAACAGCGATTTCCCCACGATTGGCAATCAGTAACTTGTTGAAATTCACGGGCGCCTCTTTTTGGCTTTGTTATCAATCCGGTAGCGATAGTGTTCCGGGCGGCCTGTGGGACGCCAATGTCCGGTTGCGGAAGGCTTGACGTCACGACCGTGAGCTACCATGCTCGCACTTACTTACAGGTCAGTCAGTTTTATTCAAAAAAAACTTACTTGCAAGTAAGTCAGTAATTGGCAATGATAAGCCCGAAACGATCACTGCCTCAGGAGAGTCCATGGCCCTGGCTTCAGCCTCATCAAGCCCCGCCCGCCGGAAGTCCGGCGACACCCGAGCCCGCGTGCTCGAGGTGGCCCGGTATCTTTTTATCACCCGGGGGGTGGATGCGGTCAGCTATGGCGATATCGCCAAGGAAGTGGGCTCGACCCGGGCGAACCTCCACTACCACTTCGGAAACAAGTCGGAGTTGGTGAAGGAGGTGTTCCAGGACACTTTTGAGGAAGTACGGGCCACGCTCGATGCGATCTGGCTCAGGCCGGGCCTGTCCCTCGAGGACCGCATCGATCTGCTGTTCGAGGACGCGCGGGTTCGTTATGAGGAGTTTAACGAGCCGGGAGGAGAGCGTACGCCCTGGAGTCTGTCATCACGGGTCCGGTTCGATTTCAGCGCGGTGGACACCGAGGTGGTCGAGGGGATTGGCGAGATGTCCCGGTACTTCGAGGAATGCGTCACCCATGCCGTCCAGCTGGCCGTCGGGTCCGGCGAGTTTCGCAGTGACACGCCGGTCAAGGATGTGGTGCTGATCATCACACCGCTCTGGTACTTCGGGTCGCCCATCACCCAGTTCTCGGGCATCAAGCGCCTGCGGAACCACTACGAGGCCACCAAGCGACTGATCAGGGCGGCCTATGGTGCCCAGGCCGGGTAGGCCTGGCTTCCAAGACTCTGCGAAACAAGAACAAACAGCCCGGACAATGCCGGGTACGTGGAGGAAACATGTTAGTTGCGAAAAGCGAGCAGGGGGGCGATGCGGCCACCCTGGCCGGCAATACCACCAGCGTCCCGCCGGAGACCTCACTGGAAACCACGCCGGTACTGGATGTCCGTGGCCTGAGCATTTCGTTCCGGGGGCGTGACGGCATCACTCACGTGACCCGGGACGTGTCATTCAGCGTCGCCCCGGGCGAGCGCGTGGGTGTGGTGGGGGAAAGCGGGTGCGGCAAGTCCGTCACCGGGCTCTCGCTCATGGGCCTGCTGCCTGAGCGAACCGCCATCATTGATGGCGGGATCCACTTCGATGGCCGGGATCTGCGGAAGATGCGGCCCAGGGAGATCAGGGCCATCCGGGGGCGCGACATCAGCATGATCTTCCAGGAGCCCATGACCGCGCTGGACCCGGTGTTCACAGTCGGGCAGCAGTTGATGGAAACACTCCGCACCCACTACCCCATGCCGGCTGCCGAGGCCCGTGAACGGGCCATCGAGGCCCTGAAGGAGGTGGGCATTCCCTCTCCGGAACGGCGTCTCGAGGAATATCCCCACCAGTTCTCCGGCGGCATGCGACAGCGTGTGATGATCGCCATGGCGCTGATCTGCAAGCCCAAACTGATCATTGCCGATGAGCCCACCACCGCCCTGGATGTCACCGTCCAGGCCCAGATCATCGACCTGCTCAAGGACCTGAGCGAGCGCACCGGGGCGGCCCTGCTGTTCATTACCCATGACCTCGGGGTGATCGCCGAGACCTGCAGCCGCATGATCACCATGTATGCCGGCGAGGTGGTGGAGAGTGCGCCGGTTGACGATGTGCTCCGGCGTCCGGGGCACCCCTACACTTCCGGCCTGTTGCAGTCGCTGCCACGGCTGGGCCACCGCGGTGGGCGACTGCCGTTCATCCCCGGCCGTGTTCCGTCGCCCGGCGCCATGCCGGAAGGGTGCCGGTTCCAGCAACGCTGCCCCCACGCCAGCGCGGGGTGTGACCATTATCAGCCCATGGTCAGCATTGCACCGGGGCGACATGCCAGGTGCCGCAGGGCACTCGACCTGGAACTTGAGGGGGCTGTGGAATGAGTACCGCAAATCAGCCCAGAGTCACGGAAAACGAGAATATCGTCACCGTCGACAACCTGAAGATCCATTTTCCGCTCAAGGGCGGCGAGACGGTCAAGGCCGTTGACGGCGTCAGCTTCCAGATCCGTGCCGGCGAGACCCTGGGCATCATTGGCGAGTCCGGGTCCGGCAAGTCAACGGTCGGGCGTGCCCTGGTGGGCCTGCTGAAGCCGACTGAGGGCACGCTGCGCTATGGCGAGACCGATATTTCCGAGCTGTCGGCGGCTGAGTACAAGCGCCTGCGGAAGAACTACCAGATCATCTTCCAGGATCCCCATGCCGCCCTGAACCCCAGGATGACCATCCTCCAGAGCCTGGTGGAGCCCATGGAAATCCAGAAGGAGGGCACCCGGGAATCCCGCCGCAAGACCGCCCTGGCCGCACTGGAACGGGCGGGGCTGGCGCCGGAGATTGCCCTGCGCTACCCCCATGAGCTCTCCGGTGGCCAGAAGCAGCGGATCAATATCGCCCGGGCGCTGACGGTACACCCCCGGTTTATCGTCTGTGACGAGGTGGTGGCGGCGCTGGATGTCTCCGTGCGGGGTTCCATCCTCAACCTGTTTGCGGACCTCCAGGAAGAACTCGGCCTGACCTACGCCTTCATTACCCACGATATCTCGGTGGTGGCCCATGTCAGCCAGCGGGTGGGCGTCATGTACCTGGGCAACATGATGGAGCTGGGGCCAACCGGGGCCGTGATCGACCAGCCCCTGCATCCCTATACCCAGGCGTTGCTGTCCGCTGAACCCCGGCCCGTGCCCAGTGACATGAGGGAGGATCGCAGGATCCGCCTGGAAGGTGAGATCCCCAGCCCGGTGGCGCCGCCATCCGGGTGCCGTTTCCGTACCCGTTGTCCTTTTGCCACTGAGAAGTGCGCAGCGGAACCTCCTGAATGGCGGGAAATCGTGCCTGATCACTGGGTCGCCTGCCATTACGCAACCCCTGACGGGCAGGTGGCCTGATTCCCGGAACGGGCTGCCGGCATACACAAAAAACAATCACAAACATCAAAAACAAGGGAGCGCCCCCATGAAAAACAACGATAACCCCATCGTTTCAGAAGCCGACGGCTTTACCTTCCGTCGCCGTGAGTTCCTGGGCATGCTGACCGGCGTGGCGGCGGTGGCCGCGATGGCCGGGCCGTCCGCGCTGATGGCCAAGGTCAGGGACAATGGCGGAATCCTGCGTGTTGGCGCGGCGGCCAATCCGTCGAGCATGGACCCGGCCACGGGCGGCTCCGGCTCGGACCATATCTTCCTGTTCCCGGTGTTCGCCACCCTGGTGGAGTGGGAATACGACACCCTGGAGCCTCGCCCCGGCCTCGCCGAAAGCTGGGAATTTCCGAATCCACAAACGCTCGTCCTCAACCTCCGCGAAGGGGTCACATTCCATGACGGTACCCCCCTGGACGCCGACGCGGTGAAGTTCAACCTGGATCGCAATCGCTCTGATCCACGATCCAACATCCGCTCGGACCTGGCATCGGTGGAGAGCGTTGAAGTGACCGGTGATTACCAGGTCACGGTTCACCTCAAGAGTCCGGACACCTCCCTGCCGCTGGTGCTGTCCGACCGTGCCGGCATGATGGTGTCGCCAACCGCCCTGGAGAAGCTGGGCGAAGACCATGACCGGAATCCGGTGGGCGCAGGGCCAATGAAGTTCGTCGAGTGGAACGATGGTGATCGCATCATACTGGAGCGCAACCCGGAGTTCTGGGACCAGGAGCGGCCTCTGGTGGACGGCATCACCTTCCGCATCATCACCGACAGCGCCACCCGCCTGCGTTCCGTCCGGTCCGGGCAGAATGACCTGGCCTACCATCTCGATGGCCGCCAGAAGGCCATGATCGAGCGTGGCGGTGGTGTTGAGGGCACCTATGGTCCCACCGTCTACTGCTATCAGATCTATCTGAACCACGCCAGCGGCCCCCTGAGCAACGTCAAGGTTCGCCAGGCCCTGAACCACGCCATCAATCGTGAGGCGCTGGTACGTGCCTCCATGCGTGGGGCCGGCGAGCCTGCCTACATGAACCTGCCGTCCTCTCATTGGGCCTATGACGCGGAGGTGGCCGAGCTTTATCCCCATGATCCTGAGAAAGCCCGCAAACTGCTGGCCGAGGCGGGCTACCCGGATGGTATCGAACTGGATATGCGGGGCTACAACGACCAGGGGTCGGTCCAGCGTCAGGAGATTATCATGGGCATGCTGGCGGACGCCGGCATACGTGGACGCTTCACCACCGGCACCATTTCGGACATGTCCGCCGCCTACTTCGCCCGTGGGGAAGGGGATTTCCTGGTATCGGCCTGGACCGGTCGCCCGGATCCGTCACTGACCTATGCCCTGTTGTACGCGGGCGATTCCTATTTCAACGCCGGCAAGGTCGAGCCTCCCGAAGGCCTTATGGAGGCGATCCGGGAGTCCCGCAGCACCGACGACCTGGAACAACGGAAACAGGCCTTCTCGACCATTCAGCGCATCGTGATGGAGAACGCCCTGGTGGTGCCACTGGCATTCCGGGAGGACATCATGGCGTCGGCACCGAAGGTGCAGAACCTGCGGACGAACCTGCTGGGCAAGCCCAAGTTCGAAAACGTCTACCTGCAGGGCTGAAGCCGTTGACCGACGAGGTGGGCCCCCCGTGACCGGATGTCGCGGGCCCTGCCTGGCCGGTTTCTGTGTCTGTCACCATCCACAACGGACCGATTGTCATGTCTCGGAATAAACAGCTCATGTTGCTGAATCGCCTGGTGCAGGCGATTCCTATCATGATTCTTGCCACCTTCCTGGTGTTTTCACTGCTGCAACTGGTGCCAGGGGACATTGCCATCACCATTGCCGGGGAGAACGCCAGCGAGGAGCGGATCGAGCAGATCCGGGAGCAGTACGGCCTGAATCAGCCCTTTCTGGTGCAGTACGGCAACTGGCTGCTGAACGCGGTGCAGGGGGATTTCGGTGAATCCCTGCTCAGTGGCGAGCCGGTGCTGGATACCATCGCCCGGGTGTTTCCCAACACCCTGTTTATCGTTGTCTACGGGGTGCTTCTGTCGGTGATCGTCGGTGTGCCCCTGGGCATCCTCGCCTCGAGCCGTCCGAACTCCCGGCTGGATGGCACCATCATGGGGGTGTCCTCCTTGGGTGTGGCTGTTCCCAACTTCTGGCTGGGGATGGTGTTGGTGTCCGTGTTTGCCCTCGGCTGGAACTGGTTCCCCGCCACCGGCTTTACCGCGCCCAGTGAGAGTCTGTCGTCGGCGATCTGGTTCGCCACCCTGCCGGCCATCGCCCTGTGCACCAACGGTGTTGCCGAGGTGACTCGCCAGCTCAGGAGTTCCCTGGTGGAGATTCACGGCTCCCAGTATGTCCGCACCCTGCACGCCAAGGGGCTGTCGCCCGCAGTGATTCTATGGAAGCACGGCCTCAAGAACGTCAGCGTTAACCTGCTGACGGTCATCAGTCTGCTGTTCAACAAGGCGTTGGCCGCCACCGTCGTGGTTGAAACCGTGTTCGCCATTCCCGGTATGGGGAACACCATCGTCAAGGCGGTGCTGGAATCGGACTTCCCGGTGGTTCAGGGGGCGGTGCTGGCCATGGTGGTGACCGTGATACTGGTAAACCTGCTGACTGATCTGCTTTACACCGTACTGGATCCGAGGATTAAACAGGTATGACTAGCCATGCATACGCAGCCACACCTGAACGGGTGGTGAAGGAAGATTCCCTGTTCCGCAAGTTTGGCCAGTGGTGCCGGCATGACAAGCGCGGGGCGACCAGCCTGGTGGTGCTGTTGCTGATTATCGCCATTGCCGTGTTTGCGCCCTGGGTCGCCCCCTATTCGCCCACCGAGCAGGACTACAGCAAGATCCTGCTGGAACCCAGTATGGCCCACTGGCTGGGTACCGACGACCTGGGCCGGGATGTACTGAGCCGGTTGATCCACGGTGCCTCGAAGTCGGTCTACGCCGCCTTCCTGGCGGTGGGTGTGGCCCTGCTGATCGGGGTGCCCGTAGGGTTACTGGCCGGTTTCCTGGGTGGCTGGGTTGATGCGGGCATCAGCCGTGTTATCGATACCCTGCTGTCGTTCCCCGCTATCGTGCTGGCGGTTGCCGTCACCGGTGCCATGGGTATCGGACTGACCAACGCCATGGTGTCCGTGGGCATTGTGTTCTCCCCCCATCTGGCCCGGCTGATACGGGCCCGGACGCTGGTGGTGCGGGAAGAACTCTATGTGGATGCCGCCCGCTGCTTCGGCGCCCCGGTCTCCCGGATTCTGATCCGGCACGTGACCCCGAACGCCATCCAGCCGGTAATCGTGCAGTGCACTCTGTTGTTGGCGGTGGCCCTGCTGGCTGAGGCCAGCCTCAGCTTCCTGGGACTGGGCGTGCAGCCCCCGGACCCCAGTTGGGGGCAGATGCTGGCCCGGGCCTATATGAACATGGAGATTGCGCCGGAGCAGATGTACGCCCCGGGCCTGGCGATCATGGTCACCGCGCTGACGTTCAACACCCTGGGCGAGTCACTGCGCGTGGCCCTGGACCCCACCATGAAAGGTCTGTGACCCGGGGAAAACGCCTGAGAACAAGGAGCAATGAATGACGCTTTCCAACGCACATTTTCCCGAAGCAGCGGGCGAGGTGACCTACCGCCTTGGTCGGGTGCCAATGCATGATTACCTGCTGCGCAACGCCGAAGAAGCCCCGGACCAGATTGCCTACATCTTCTATGGCCGGGAAATCAGCTGGCGCGAGCTGGCGGAATCGACCCGGCGGCTGGCGGGCTTCCTGCGGGAACAGGGTATTGGCAAGGGCGACCATGTGGGGCTCTACCTGCAGAACTGTCCGCAGTATGTGATTGCCCACTACGCCATCCAGATGCTGGGCGCCGTGATCACCCCGCTGAACCCGCAGTACAAGGCGGCGGAGGTGGAGTACCAGCTGGATAACGCCGAGGCGAAGGCGGTGATCTGTGGCGCCGACCTGTACCCGATGGTGGAAGCGGTGAGGGACCGGCTTGGCAGGCTGGAGCTGGTGATGACCACCCGCTACGCCGATTACCTGCCACGGACGCCGACACTGCCGGTGCCGGAGGACATGAGTGTGGCTCCCGCCACCCCCGGGGAGGCGGTGGACCTGGTGACGGCCATCGACCAGGCCCGGCCGATCAACCAGCCGGAGCCGGTGGATTTCGACAACGACATCGCCCTGATGACCTTTACCTCCGGCACCACCGGCCGCCCGAAGGGCGCCATGCTGCCGGTGGGGGCGTCAACCTTCAAGACCGCGGCGCTGTTCCAGGCCAACGGGCTGGAGCTGGGGAGCACCTCCCTGGCCATTGCCCCGTTCTGCCACATTGCCGGCATGTGCCTGGGCGTCTACGCGGGCGTTTACGGCCGCTGGACCACGGTGATCCTGCCCCGGTTCGATCCGGAAACCACCGTGAAAGCCATCGAAACCTACCAGGTGGACATGTGGTACAGCATCGCGCCCATGAACCGGGCCATCCTCGGCCTGCCGGATATCCAGTCCCGTAACCTTCGATCCCTGCGGTTCAACCCCGCCACCAGCTTTGGCATCCCGGTGACCGAAACCCTGGCGGAGGAATGGTGGCAACTCACGGGGTGCCAGATGCATGAGGCTTCCTATGGCCTGAGTGAAACCCACACCATGGACACCTACATGCCCCGGGACGCCATTCACTGGGGAAGCTGCGGCAAGCCCATGCCGGGCAATGACATCCGCATCATCGACCTGGAAACCGGTGAACCGCAGCCCCCCGGCCAGACCGGCGAGATCGTGGTGGGCAACGCCCATGTGTTCAAGGGGTACTGGCAGCGGCCCGAGGCCACCGACGAAACCCTGCGCAATGGCTGGGTCTACACCGGCGATGTGGGCTATTTCGATGACGACGGCTACCTGTTCTTCACCGGTCGCATCAAGGAGATGATCAAGTGCTCCGGCTACAGCGTGTTCCCGGAAGATGTGGAGGCCCTGATGCTGAACCACCACGCCGTCGCCCAGTCCGCCGCCGTGGGGGTGCCGGATGAGAACCGGGGCGAGAGCGTCAAGCTCTTCGTGGTCCTCAAGCCGGAGTATGACGGCAGGGTGAGCGAACAGGACATTATCGACTGGGCGAAGGACAACATGGCGGCCTACAAGTACCCCCGTTACGTTGAATTCCGGGATTCCCTGCCCGCCACCGGCGCCGGCAAGGTGCTTCGCCGCCTGCTGAAAGATGAATGAGGAACCCATGACCAACGCATCAACACATAAAGGTTACTGGCCTCCCGGATTGCCCCGGGAGGTGGATTATCGCGCCGGCGAGAAGCCCATCCACGACTACCTGTTTGATAACGAGCGCCAGATTCCGGATCGGCCGGCCTATATTTTCTATGGGCGGGAGGTGACCTGGCAGGAGCTGGGGCAATCCGTCCGCAAACTGGCGGCCTTCCTGAAGGAGCAGGGCGTGGGTAAGGGGGATCGGGTGGGGCTCTACCTGCAGAACTGCCCCCAGTATCCCATGGCCCACTACGCGGTGCAGATGCTCGGGGCCATCGTGTCGCCGCTGAACCCGCAGTACAAGGATGCGGAGGTGGAATACCAGCTCAGTAACGCCGAAACCCGTGCGGTGATTGTGGGTGAGGACCTGCTGGCGACAGTGCAGCGCGTGCAGCCCAATGTGCCCGGGCTGGAGATTGTGGTCTCGGCCGCCTACGCCGATTACCTGCCGGCCGAGCCCACCCTGGCGGTGCCGGACTTCCTGAGGGAACGGTATCCTGTTGGGGGTGGGGCGGTGGACCTCTCAACCATCCTGGAGGACTATCAGCCACTGGCGGAGCCTGAGCCCGTCGACCTGTGGAACGATATCTCCCTGATGACCTTCACCTCCGGCACCACCGGACGCCCCAAGGGCGCCATGCTCACCTTCGGCAGTGCGCTGTACAAGACGGCGGCGTCCATGATGGCCAACCAGGTTGAACCCGACGGCTGCTCGCTGGCCATTGCCCCCTTCTGCCATATTGCCGGCATGAACTCCGGTGTCTACATGCCAGTCTATACCCGGCGGACCACGGTGATCCTGCCCCGGTTTGATCCGGAAACCGTCGTCAGCGCCTTTGAGGTGTACCGCTGCGACATGTGGTACAGCATTGCCCCCATGCTGAGGGCCATCCTGGATATGCCGGGTATCGAACAGCGGGACCTGCGCTGCATCCGCAATAATCCCGCCACCAGCTTTGGCATACCGGTCACGGAACAGCTGGCGGAGGAATGGAAAGCCCTGACCGGCTGCCAGATCCACGAGGCGGCCTTTGGCCTCAGTGAGACCCATACCTCGGACACCTTCATGCCCAAGGAGCGGATCAAGTGGGGCAGTTGCGGCATTCCCATGCCGGAGAACGAGATCCGCATCCTGGATATCGAATCCGGGGAGCCCCTGCCCGACGGCGAGAGTGGTCAGATCGTCATTCGCAACCAGGGTGTGTTCAAGGGCTACTGGAAACGCCCGGACGCCACTGCGGAAACCCTGCGGGACGGCTGGGTCCACACTGGTGACGTGGGCTATTTCGACGAGGATGGCTACCTGTTCTTCACCGGCCGCATCAAGGAAATGATCAAGTGCTCCGGCTACAGCGTGTTCCCGGAGGACGTGGAAGCCCTGATGTTGCGCCACCCGGCCATCGCGCAGTGTGCCGCCATAGGTGTACCGGATGAGAAGCGGGGCGAAACCGTCAAGCTGGTGGTGGTGCCCCATCCAGCCCATGCCGATGGCATCACGGAGCAGGCACTGATCGACTGGGCGAAGGACAACATGGCCGCCTACAAGTACCCACGGATGATTGAGTTCCGGGACTCACTTCCCGCGACTGGGGCGGGCAAAGTGTTGCGGCGGTTACTGAAGGACTGAGATGGCTGCGGGCCCCGCCGGAACCTGTTAAAGGCCGCGTGCGATGCGGGCGCCCGTCTCTGCCAGCCGACGGGCCCGGGCACCGACGGTTGCGGGGTCCGCGCTTCCCGTGCTGACATTGCCCCGGGCCGCCCGGGCGGCCACTCCCTGGCCGATGGCGGCCCCCCGGAAGAACGCGAAGGCAAGGAATACCGTCCAGTCAGGAATCCCCGGGCGTCCGGTCTGCTCGCAGTAACGGGCAAGCATTTCCTCTTCCGTTGGCAGCCCCGACCGGGGCCGGTCAGCGGTGCCGCCCAAATCGCCGGGCAGATGATAATGCAGGCACAGGTAGGCAAGGTCGGCGATGGGATGGCCAATGGTTGACAGTTCCCAGTCGAGAACGGCGATGACTTCGGGCTTCTCGGGGTGAACGATGGTGTTTCCGATCCGGTAGTCCCCGTGCACGATCGCGCTCTCATCGGGAACCTGGCTGTGATCCATCAGCCAGTCCCGCAGCCAGTCCATTTCCGAGTAGTCAAAGTCTGTTGGCAGATCACTTTTGGCCGCTTCGTACTGGGATGACCAGCGGGAAGTCTGGCGGGCCAGATAACCCTCCGGGCGGCCATAGGACGCCAGGCCGGCCTGGTGCCAATCCACGCGGTGCAATGACGCCAGCGTGTCGATCAGTGAACGCGACAGGGCTGGCCGCTCATTCGGTGATACCGAGTCCATATCGTCGGACGGAATGATCCGGCCTTCAACATGGCGCATCACAAAAAACTCCGCCCCGATGACGTCGGGGTCGTCGCAATAGGCCACCATCCCGGGCACCGGCACATCGGTATCGCCGAGGGCCTGCATGACCCGGTATTCGCGATCGACGGCATGGGCCTTAGGCAGCAGGTCCCCGGGAGGTTTTTTCCGCAGAACGTAGCGGGTTCCCGTGGCATTGGTGAGCAGGTAGGTCGGGTTCGACATCCCGCCCTGGAACTGCTGCACCGTCAGACCGGCGCCCACTTCAGGCGCTTCCCGCCGCAGCCAGTCGGTAAGTGCTCCGGTGTCGATCCGGTGTGCCGGAAGCGGATCAACAATAACGGCTGCTGAATCGTTGTGCTGATGGTTCATTGAAGCTCCTGAATCGGGGCACTGCGTTATGCCCGGTCGTTACTGCACAGCGAGTTCCTCGGCGGATGGCTGTCCGCCCAGACCTCTGATGATCGGATCGGAAAGGGCAATGATGTCTGCCTGGATGGCTTTTTTTGCGAGCTCCGGGTCACGGCTTTCCAGGCCCCGGATAATGTCAAGATGGGGATGGGGCGACCCTGCGGTGATGGATAAGTCGCCGGCAATGGCGTTCATGACCGGCCCGGATTGCAGCCACAGGTTGCGGACGATCCGCGAGAGCATGGGCATGTCAGCCAGCTCACACAGGAACAGGTGGAGGTTGGCGTTGGCCACCGTCGCCCTGGCCTGGTCGTCGGCCTCGCAGGCCTGACGGTACTGCTCGTGCAACACCTTGAGCTGCTGGACGTCCGATGCGGACGCCAGCGTTGCCGCGCGGCTGGCGGCCTGCCCTTCCAGGGTCCAGCACAGATCCCTTATTTCGGTGTAGCGTTCCGGTGACAGGCGGGGGACCTGGACAGAACGACGGTCCACCTGGGAGAGGATCTGTTCCGATACCAGACGGCCAAGCGCTTCCCGGACAGGTGTCTGGCTGATGCCCAGTTCATCCGCGATTTCCTTGAGCTTTATTTTATCGCCCGGCCTGAACCGACCGCTCATAAGCGCATGGCGGAAATACCGGTATGCCTGCAGAGTCAGGCTTTCGGATCGGACGCCTTCCTCATTATTGATAAACATGGTTCCAGTCAGCTCCTAGCTCCAGGGATTATCCGCCAGTTTCCGGGTACTGCCTTTCTGGCCAATCGCTAACTATACGAGCGCCCCTGATATTTATAAAGCGGTTACCTTGACACAATATATTATATATTTTATAAAAAATGAAGGATAAATGACTGTCTCCGCGCACAGCGACCGTCGTGTCCCTTGTCATCGGAAACCCCGGGACTGACCCTGAATCTCCCTATCAATCACAATAAAAGGTAGACCGTTATGGCCACGGATGAACTCGTCGAACATCTCGAGAATGGCATTCTCTGGATTACGCTGAACCGTCCCGAGAAACTCAATGCACTGACCACCACCATGATCAGCGGGTTACGCACATCGCTGGAAAGGGCTTCGGTCAACGAAGAGGTCCGGGTCGTGGTTCTGCTCGGGGCGGGCCGGGGCTTCTGTGCGGGCGGTGATGTCCAGTCGATGGCGGAGGAGGACGTTGAACCGGCGCCCCTGGAAGCGAGGGCCCAGCAACTGAGGCTGGGTGTGGAAAGCGCCCGGTTGCTGTATGAAATGCCCAAGCCCACCATCGCGATGACCCGGGGGGCGGTTGCCGGAGCTGGCCTGTCCCTGGCCCTGGCCTGTGACCTGACTATCGCCTCCGATACGCTGAAGATGACGTCGGCGTTCATCAATGTCGCCCTCTCCGGAGATTTCGGAAGTACCTATTTCCTGGTCCATCGGCTTGGCCACCGGGCCCGAGAATTCGCGCTGCTGTCGCCGGTAATCAAGGCGGACGAGGCGAAGGAGCTGGGTTTGGTCAACCGTGTGGTGCCGGACGACGAGCTCCAGGCGGAAACCAGCAAGCTGGCCACCAGGCTTGCTGAAGGTCCTGGTATCACCCAGGGTCACATCAAGGCCAACCTCAACTTTGTCGAGCAGGGTGCGACGCTCGCGCAGCTGCTGGACCACGAGTCGATTCGTCACATACGCTGCGGCGAGACCGACGACCATCATGAGGCGGCCAGTGCCTTCGTGGAGAAGCGAACGCCGGTGTTTCGTAACCGGTAGGCCGGCCGCTTCCGATGTTCCCTCCCCGTTTTCCCGCTTTTGAAGGACATGCACGATGAACTTTGAAGAGATTAACTACCGCCAGGACGGTCATGTGGCAACCATCGCCCTGAACCGCCCCGACAAGCTGAACGCCTGGACCACAACCATGGAAGCGGAGGTGCGAACCGCCATGGAGTCCGCCGATGCCAATGAAGAGATCCGGATCATCATCATTACGGGGGAAGGGCGTGGCTTCTGTGCGGGCGCCGACATGAACCTGCTGAGTTCCGCCATGACCCGGGATAATGACGCAGACCCATCGTCGGAGTCTGGCTCTGGCAATGCCAACAGCGACCCGGTCGAGCGGAACTACCAGCAGCGGTTCAGCTATCTGCTTCGGGTCACCAAACCTGTTGTGGCGGCCATTAACGGCCCCTGCGCCGGCATGGGCCTGTGCATGACATTGTTCTGCGATATGCGGTTCATGGCGGACCATACCAAGCTGACCACCGCCTTCTCCCGGCGCGGACTGGTGGCGGAGCATGGCATTGCCTGGATGCTGCCGCGTCTGGTGGGCCCCATGAACGCGCTGGACCTTCTCTACTCGGGACGTTCCGTTGACGCCACGGAAGCGGAACAGATGGGACTGGTCCGGAAGCTACCGGAAGAGGGCTTCCTGGAGAAAGTGCAGAGCTGGGCGGCACAGCTGGTGACCGAGTCCTCTCCGAGATCCATCCGGGTCATGAAACGGCAGGTCTTCGACTCCCTGTTCCAGGATCTTTCCGAATCCTGGGAGATGGCGGACCGGGAAATGGTGAAGTCGTTCTCCTGCGAGGACTTCAAGGAAGGTGTTGCGCATTTCCTGGAAAAAAGGGAGCCGAGGTTCTCAGGGCGCTAGGTGCCTGTTGCCACAGGAAACCAGGCTTGGGAACAAAGACAGAACAAGAAAAGAACGGAGGCTTCATGCCCGACAGTTTTTTATCCGAATACCAGCCATTCAGGGAGGAGATCCGCGAGTTCGTTGCGGAAAAGCTTCCCGATGATATGAAAGAGCGTACCAGGCAGGGTTTTCATCCGACGAAGGAAGACATGCGGCGGTGGACGGCCATCCTGCATGAGCGGGGCTGGTCCGCCCCGGGCTGGCCCAGGGAATACGGAGGCGCGGGCTGGTCACCCTTGAAGCGAATGGTATTCGAGATAGAGATGGCCAATGCCGAGGCTCCGGGCCTGAGTCCTTTCGGCCTGCACCTGATCGGGCCGGTCATTTACACCTTTGGCAGTGAAGAACAGAAGGCGCGGTATCTGCCGGCCATTCTGGATGGGTCCCAGTTCTGGTGCCAGGGGTACTCGGAACCGAATTCGGGCTCTGACCTGGCCTCGCTAAGAACAACGGCCGTATCGGATGGCGAGCACTACGTGGTCAATGGTCAGAAAATCTGGACCAGTGAAGCACAGTACGCGGATATGATGTTCTGCCTGGTCAGGACCGATAGCAGCGGCAGCAACCAGGGTGGTATCAGCATGCTGCTGATCGATATGAACAGCCCGGGGGTTACCGTACGGCCGATTATTACCCAGGATATGTCCCACTATGTGAATGAGGTCTTCCTGGAAGACGTTAAGGTTCCGGTCGAGAACCTGGTGGGGGAAGAGAACCATGGCTGGCAGTACTCCAAGTTCCTGCTGGCGAACGAACGCACCGCCAGTGCCTATCTTCCCCAGTCCAAACGGGACCTGAGGCGCCTTCGAGAGCTGCTGGGCCAGCTCAGGGAGGGTGATGATTACCTGACCCATGACGCTACGCTGGACCTGGAGGTGGCCCGGACGGAGATCGATCTCGCCGCCCATGAAATGATGGTGTACCGCATTATCGAGGGCGCCTATCGCATCGACCCCAATGCGGCCGCGTCCATGATCAAGGCGCGCGGGGCGGGACTCCAGCAACGTATCTCGTCCCTCTGGGTTGAAGCGCTGGGGCCCCATGCCCTGCCGCTGTTTGGCTCCGGGACGCATGAGTCGGGTGGTTATGGCCTCGACCTGTCTCCGGGCGCCATGTCCCAGTACCTGATCCGTCGGGCGGTCTCCATCTACGGCGGGACTAACGAGATCCAGTACAACATTATTGCCAAGCGGGGGCTGAACCTATGAACGATGATACGGGCACCTCAGGCCTGGCGCTTACAGAGGACGAGTCCCAGCTCCAGGCAAGCGTTGAACGCTTTGTCTCCAGGGAATATACCTTCGAGCACTATCGCCGGACGGTCCGGGAGCATCAGTCCATGGACCGGGAGTTCTGGCGCCAGGTGGCGGATCTGGGCCTGATCGGTGCGTGCTTTCCCGAGGACTGGCAGGGCTATGCCCAGTCCGGGAAGGAGCCCTTCCTGATTCTCGAGCAGTTTGGCCACGGGCTTGTGGTGGAACCACTGGTCAGCGGCGTACTGGCGCCGGGTGCTGTGTTGGCGGCCTCCGGCGAGCGCGAGAGATTTGCCGATGTGTTTGCCGGGCTGATGAGTGGCGAGCAGTTGCTGGCGCTGGCCTGGACGGAGCCGGGTCAGCGATTTGACTCCTCACCGGTCACTGTCCGTGCCTCGAAAACCGGTGCGGGCTGGAGGCTGAACGGTCGAAAGTCGACGGTGCTGGCCGCCCCAATGGCCGAGACGCTGCTGGTGTCGGCCGCGACGGAAGACGGGCCATCCGTCTTTCTGGTTCCAAAGGATACGGCCGGTATTGAATCGGTTGTGTACCAGACCCTGGATGGGCAGAGGGCTGCGGATATCCGCTTCAACGAGGTGGACGTTGGCCGTGAGTCGCTTGTCGGCAACGCCGGGGACGGGCTGGCCATGGTACAGGCCGGGCTGGACCAGGCTGCGGCGCTAACCTGCGCTGAGGCCGTTGGAGCGATGAGTGCCGCCCTTGAACTGACCGTGGACTACACCCAGACCCGAAAGCAGTTCGGCCAGGCGATCGCGTCCTTCCAGGCGATACAGCACCGTCTGGCGAATATGGCCATCGAGCTTGAGTATTCCCGGGCCATGCTCCAGCTGCTGTCCTCCGGAATGGACCGCCTGCCCCAGGGGGAGCGCGGTACCTTTATCTCTGGCATTCGGAGCAAAATCCTTGGGTGTGCCCGTTACCTTGTCAGCGAGGCGGTGCAACTACATGGCGGTATTGGGGTAACAGACGAGGCAGCCATCAGTCACTATTTCCGGAAGGTGACGGCCCTGGACCTGGCGTGGGGCGATGCGCGACAGCATCTTGAGAGGTACCGTTCGACAAGGTCGGCGGACTATGACCTGGTGGCGGCTCTTTATTGACGGCCCGCAAAATCGATAGCTTTGGCTCGGAAGGGAGCAGGTGGCAACCTGGCTCCCTTCGATCACAGCCTTCCTATTTCACACCGTAGGTTTCCGGGTCGACTCTGGAGAAGATCTCTTTCCAGTAGAGCTTCGCCAGGGCTTCCTCGCTTTCAACATCCTGAACCAGCCCCCGCCATTTACTCAGCCGCTGCCGGAAATCGTTGAGTATCTGTTCCCCGTTTTCATTACCGTGTTCCTGTGCGTAGACGTCGGCCGCGTCCTTGATGTCCTGCTCGATAAAGGCATCGGTCGCCTCCAGGACCTCGTCATCCGCCTGATGGAAGGAGGCGCCAAGTTCCGCCATAAGGCTCTGGGCCTCTTTCAGATCGCTTCTGTACCGGGTCAGAATGGCGGCAGCGCCGGTCGCCGCGGCTCTTAACAGGGCCTCACGCTGCCCGGTGGAGAAACTGCTCCATTTGTCACGGTTGTACTGGAAGACCGAAGAGGGGAACAGGCCACCGGGAACGGCGGGAGTGATATCGGTGACGGTCTCTTCAACGCCGTAATTCTGTATGTCCGAGACGGCCAGGGCGGAACAGTCAACGACGTTTCGATCCAGGGCCTCGTGCATTTCATTGGCGGACATCTGTACGGGAACCGCGTTCAGGGCTTCAGCCCACCGCGCCTGGTTTGCCGCACCGGTCCGGATACGCGCTCCGTCCAGATCCGCCAGGGATTTCACGGGTGACGTGCAGATCAGGCCGTACCAGGTGCCACCAACGATCGCCGTGGGTACCTGATTCTGGGCAGCAAACTCCTCCAGGCACCGTGGACAGTCATGGAGGATATATTCTGTCAGCGCGCCCCCGAACGCCCATCCTTCCTTGCCTGCCGATTGGCCGGATAAGGGTTCCAGCATCATGGAGCTTTCAGCCACGAAATTGGTGTGCGGGTATTCCGTTGAATGGTATGGCGTCAGCACCCAGCCGGCATCGGCCATGCCGTCCCGGATACCATCGGACATCTCCGCGAAGCTGAGCAGGGAGAGGGCGTAGATTTTCATGCTGAGTTCGTCATTGGTGTTGTCCTCGACCGCCGCCGCGTACTTCTCGATCGACTGGACCTGAGGCGCCGTTGGCGGGGCGCCGACGGCATAGCGGATCTGTTCCGCCATGGCCGCCGTGCCCGTACCCATGAAAATGGTGGCGGCCAGTGCCGCGTAAAAGCTGGACCCGTGCATTGTGCGTCCTCCTTTCAGGCCCCTTGAGGATCCTGGTGACAGGCGTCACCGGAATGCGTCTTCTGTGAGGGGCAGATGCTTGTTGTTATGGCAAGTCGTAGACCGATACCCGACCCGGATTGTTCTTGGACAAGTTCGCCAAGGGTGCTATAAGGTATAGTATATATTTTATAAAAAATAAAATTAAACGACATGACACCCCACCCCAGGTGTTGGGAAGGGCTGACGGCGAGTGGTGCTGTCGACCTTGCCGCCGGCGGGCCCGGGGCCCATGAGAAGAGGAGAAGAAGCGATGTTCCTGAGACTGCGTCAACTGTGCCTGGTGGCCGGGAAGCTTGAGCCGGTCGTTGAAGATCTGCGGTCGGTCTTTGGTATCGAGGTGTGTCACCGTGATCCGGGTGTTGGGCAGTTTGGTCTGGAAAATGCGCTGCTACCGATCGGGCACTCGTTCATTGAGGTGGTAGCCCCGGTGGAAGAGGGGACCGCTGCAGGGCGGTATCTCCAGCGCCGCAATGGGGATGGTGGCTACATGGTGATTCACGACACGGACGAGATCCATCAATGGGAGGCCCGCATGAACACGCTTGGTATCCGTATCGCGGCCACCCTGGAGGTGGATGAGTACCGGGGCCTGCAGCTGCACCCCGGGGACACCGGCGGAGCGTTGCTGGAAATCAATCAGACTGGTAAAGGCGGCTCCCTTGAGGGTGCTTATCACCCCGCCGGCCCGGACTGGCAGTCCCACGTTCGCACCGATGTTGTCACGGCGGTGGTGGGCGCCGAACTCCAGAGCGATGCGCCGGAAGCGTTGGCCAAACGGTGGGGGGATATCCTGGAGAGGCCGGTTGTGGCCGGCAAATCCGGCTTCAGTATCGAGCTTGACAATGCCCGCCTGCGGTTTGTCCAGGCCCGGGATGGTCGCGGGGAGGGGCTGGGAGGCATCGACCTCCTGGTTCCCGATGCGGAGGTGGTGAGGGAACGTTGCCGCCGGAACGACCTGCCGCTGGTCGACGGGGGTGTCCTGGTGGGCGGTGTGCGGTTCTATCTTGGAACGGGCGACTGGAGGGGCGTGTAATGGATCTTAACTACAGCGAAGAGCAGCAGATGCTCCGTGAAAGTGTCGAGCGTTTCGTGCGCCAGCACTATGCCTTTCCCGACCGGCAGAAACGCCTGGCCGATGGCCGTGGTTTCTCCCGGGAGTTATGGCAGCAGATGGCCGAGCTGGGCTGGCTGACAATCTCGTTACCGGAAGAAGATGGCGGTATCGGAGGCTCGGTGGCGGACACCGCGATTGTCATGGAAGGGCTGGGACAGGCCCTGGCGCTTGAGCCCTATTTGCCGACCGTGCTGGCGTCGGTCCTGATCGCCAGGCTGGGAACCGATGAACAGAAAGCCCGGTACCTGGGACCGCTCGCCGAGGGGCAACTGCAAATGGCGGTGGCGTTCACCGAGCCCCAGGCGCGATATCAACTGGACGATTGTGCGACCCGTCTTGAGGTTCGGGACGATGGCATGGTTCTGGAAGGGGGTAAATCCCTGGTCCTGGGCGGTCAGCATGCGGACATGACTGTTGTGGTGGCCCGCAGTAGTGGCGACCGGAAGTCGCCGGACGGGCTCAGTCTGGTGCTGGTGGACCGGGAGTTGCCAGGTATCGAGCGGCGGGATTATCAGACCAATGATGGCCTGGGTGCCGTGGATATGCACTTTAGCAGTGTGCGACTGCCGGCCAGTGCCCTGTTGGGGCCCCGGGGCGAGGCGTTGCCCGAAATCGAGTACATGCTGGATCTGGCCATAGCCTGTGTGGCGTCTGAAGCCGCAGGCGCCGTATCCGCGCTTTGCCAGGCCACCCTGGAGTATCTGCGCAATCGCACGCAATTCGGTAGACCCCTTGGCGCCAATCAGGCCCTGCAACATCGCATGGTGGATATGTTCATTGCCCAGGAGGAGACGAGATCCATCGCGCTCTATGGCGCCATGATGATGGAGGAGCCCGATCCTGTTGCCCGCAAACGGGCGCTGTCGCTGACCAAGGTCGAGATTGCCCGTACCGCCCGCCACGTGGCGCAGGAGGCTGTCCAGCTTCATGGCGCCATGGGGGTGACGGAAGAGCTGTCTGTAGGCCATTACTTCAAGCGACTGACCGCCATCAACGCCACCTTTGGCGACAGTGACTGGCATCTGCACCGCATTGCGCAATGCGATCACCAGCAGTGAGGAACGAGCATGGAATTCAGGTTGAATCAGGAACAACAGGCGTTTGCCGACGAGGTACGTGAATTCATCCGGACGCATCTGCCCGCGGATATCGCCCGCAAGGTGAGGCGTGATCAGCACCTGTCCCGGGACGACTATATGCGCTGGCAGCAGATCCTGGGTCAGAAAGGGTGGCACACTTTTAACTGGCCGGAGGAATACGGTGGACCGGGCTGGAATGTCATCCAGAGTTACCTGTTCGAGGTGATCTCCGCAGAGATGGACTGCCCGATCATCCAGCCCTTCGGGCCCCGCATGGCGGGTCCGGTCATCTATACCTTTGGCACGGAAGAGCAGAAGGACCGGTTCCTGCCGGGAATTCGCGACTCCACGGTGTGGTGGTGCCAGGGTTACTCGGAACCACAGTCCGGATCGGACCTGGCGTCGTTGAGTACCCAGGCCGAGGACCGTGGGGATCATTACCTGGTCAACGGGCAGAAGATCTGGACATCCTACGCCCATTACGCGGACTGGATGTTCTGTCTGGTCCGTACCCGTGGCGATGGCCGGCCCCAGGAAGGCATTTCCTTCCTGCTGATCGACATGAACAGCCCGGGCATCGAGGTACAGCCCATCCTGATGATGGAAGGCACGCACTCCTTCAACACGGTTTTCCTGGATAACGTCAAAGTGCCCAAGGAAAACCTCATTGGTGAGCAGGACAAGGGATGGTCGTACGCCAAGTTCCTGCTGGAACACGAGCGGGTGGACAACGCCGCCATTGGCGTGACCAAAGCCGCCATGCGCCGGCTGAAGGCCATTGCGAGCCAGGAGCGTTCGGATGAGCGGCCATTGCTTGAGGATCCGCTGTTCCATGCCCGTGTCATCGAAGTGGAAGCGCAGTTGCAGGCCCTGGAGGTGACGGCGTTGCGGGTACTGTCCCAGGTGGCGTCGGGGCAGGCGCCCGGGCCGGTGGCGTCACTGCTGAAGATACGGGGGACCGAGATCGCCCAGCGGATCAGCGAACTGACGTCCCAGGCCGTCGGGCACTATGCCTTGCCGTTCCAGCCCGGGTACCTCCGGGACGAGGGCGCGGAAGAACCGGTGGGCCCAGCCCATGCCGCGACGGCGGCCAATAACTATCTGTGGCGGCGCAGCATGTCGATCTACGGCGGTTCCAACGAGATCCAGCGTAATATCATCGCGAAACACATGCTCGAACTGTAAACCGGTCAGGCGGTATGGCCTGGCAATGTAACCGTTGCCAATGGTTATCCGAGGTCGCCATGAGGTCGTTTTTTGCCTATTAAAATTGTTAACAATTAACTGTTGACTAAGTGTGAGGCTGGTCTAGACTGGATATTTAATGATCACAATCGCGCTTCAGAACAGGGGACTTGATGAACGACGTGGCACTGGAAGGACGCAGTAACCTCACCAAAACCGTTCCACAGCAGATTGCCGATCAGATAGCCAGGCGCATCGTTGACGGTGAGTTCAAGGATGGTGATCCCCTCCGGGAACAGGAACTGGCGTCCTACTACGGCGTGAGCCGGGGGCCGATAAGGGACGCGATCCAGGAGCTCGAACGGCGGGGTTTGCTAGAGATACTGCCGCGCCGGGGCGCTTATGTCATTGAGCCGACCATTGACACCATTGCGGATGTTTTCAATGTCCAGGCTGCAATGGCCGGGCTGGCGGCGCGCTACATGGCCCGCTGCGGTACACCGGAAGCCATAGGCCACCTGGCGGAAGTCGTCGGGGAACTGGAGACATTGGCGGAACAGCAGGACGTTGAGCCGATCGTCTTCGTGACCCCATGCTGGCGACTGCTCAGCATCGTCGCCGCCAACTGTGGCAATGAACACCTGCGCCGGATGATGCGGGACCTGTTCAAACACTCCCTCTGGGGCGTGTTATGGGGAAGCCAGCCGCTGGATTACCTGACCCGGGAGCGGCGCCACCAGATGGCGTTGAACTCGCGGGCACTTCTGGAGGCGATCTCCACCGGTCAGGATGAACGGGCGGAGTGGCTACTGCGGGAAATCGTATTTGCATCCCGGGATGAAGGGATGCGCATCATCAGGAAGTTACGTGGCCAGGACGTCGATCCAAGCCGGATTATGCACGACAGCAACCCCGGCTGAGATTGGCTCAACGCCGTGAGTAAACCATAACAAGAAGGGGCCAGATATGGGCTGCATTCTACAGTCATCACTCACCAGGGGGCTGCTCACTCTCACCCTTAACCGGCCAGCGCAGGGAAACGCGCTCAACATGGCGCTTGCTGAAGCGTTGCTGGAGGCGGTATCCCAGGCCCGGAGCGACGAGCGGGTGCGGGCCATTCTGATCCGCGGGGCGGGCGAGCACTTCTGTATCGGCCCGGACATCGAAGCAATGGCTGACGAATACGAGTGGGCCTTCGATTTCTCCCATCGGGTATCTTCCCTGCGCAGACTGATGGAGGTATCCCGTATCATCCACGACATTCCCATTCCGGTGGTTTCGGCCCTGCATGGCCAGGTTAGCGGCCCGGGGTTGGCCCTGGCCCTGGCATCCGATATCCGGATCGCGGCGGAGTCGATCCGCCTTACCACCGGTTTCGCCCGGTTTGGTCTCTCCGGTGGCTACGGTGGTGTCTACTTCCTGACCCGGTTACTGGGCAGCGCCAAGGCGCGGGAGCTGCTGTTGATGTCACCGTGCCTTGACGCCCGGGAGGGGCTCCATATGGGGCTGGTGAGCTACGTTGTCCCTTCCAGCGACCTGGAATCAGAGGCGTTTGAGCTGGCCATGGGGCTCGCCAACGGTCCGACCACGTCCTTTGGCTGTATCAAGCAGAATGTGAGCATGGCCGAGCAGGCTTCAATCAGCGAGACACTGGATATCGAGGCCGAGAACCATGTCCTGTGCACCCTTACCTCGGACCACCGGGAAGCCAGCATGGCCTTCCGGGAGCGAAGATCACCGGGATTTATCGGGGTCTGATGTTCCCCGGGGCTTCATGATCCAGGATTGGAGACAACAAATGATGGAAAGATCCGATCTCTTCAAACACATGCTCGAAGAAGGGGATATTGCCCTTCACAAGCTCGATGAATGGGCCAACGAGACGCCGGATAAAACGTTTATCTACTACGGCGAGACCGGCCTTGGCCTGAGCTTTGCGGAGGTCCGGCAGCGAAGCGATGCCCTGGCGGCTGGCCTGGCCTCATTGGGTGTGGCAAAGGGTGTCCGCGTCAGTGTGCTCAGCAGCAACTCGCTGGTGGCGACGATCTCGATGTTCGCTGCGTGGCGGCTCGGTGCACTGTACGCGCCCCATAACTTCAATCTTCGCGGGCAGTTGCTGGGCTACCAGATCAACGATACGGGGCCGGCAGCGCTGATCACGGATCCGTCTTTCGGTGAGCCGCTTGCCGAAATCGAAGATGAGCTGGATCTGGACCATGTCGTCGTCTTCCCGGAGCGTTACGGTTCGGAGAGTCCAGGTAATGAAGACCTGGGCATGGCATGGAACCGTACCGCCTGTCATCCGCTCTCCCGGCTGCTGGAAAACGGGACGGCGATTCCCGATGTCCCGCTGGATCCCCACGACCCGGCCACCATTATCTACACCTCCGGCACCACGGGACCCGCGAAGGGCGTGGTACTGGGGCATCGCTGGATCAATCAGTATTCCTTCCCCCTGCGCAATATGGACGGGGATGACGAGGTCCTTTACTGCGATTTGCCGCTTTACCACGTGGGCGGCGTATACGCACTGCTGATCCGGGCCCTTTGGAAGGGCAACACCGTCGGTCTCTGGAATCGCTTCAGCCCCAACGACTTCTGGAACCGGATCGCCAGTTGTGGAGCCACGTCCTGCATACTGATGGATGTGATGGTGCCCTGGCTCATGGGGGCGCCGGCCCGGCCGGATGACCGTGCCAACACGCTCTATAAAGTCCACATGCAGCCGCTGGCGGCGAGCCATCATGAGGTCGCCCGTCGGTTCGGGTTCGACTTTGTCAGCTGCGGCTTTGGGCAAACGGAGTCGGGGTGTGGCTTCCTGGCGATCATTGACCAGTTTGGCGATGAGCATGGCACGCCGCCGGAGCTGTATCGGGGCATGCCCAAGCAGGCACTGCGCGAACGCATCGAATATCTCGGTGGAATGGTGGTGGATGGCACCGGGCCCATACCGAAAGGATTCATGGGCCTGGCAAATCCGTTTCTTGAAGTTGCCATCATGGATGACAATGACAACCCACTACCTGTGGGAGAGGTGGGGCAGATTGCCTTCCGCCCCCGTACCCCGGGCGGCATTATGCAGCAGTACCTCAACAAGCCGGACGCCACGCTGAAAGCCTGGCGCAACCTCTGGTTCCACACCGGCGATGCCGGCGTCCGGGACGCGGATGGCACCTATCGGTTTGTTGATCGAATTGGTGGGTACTTCCGGGTGCGGGGTGAAAACGTTTCGTCGTTCGAGGTGGAAAGTGTGCTCAACACCCACCCGAAAATCCGGGCGGTGGCAGCGGTTCCCGTACCTGCCCGGGTGGGAAGTGAAGACGATATTGCCGTGTTTGTGGAACTCTCCGACGATCAGGACATGTCAGAGCCTGAACTCCGTGCCTATGCCGAAAAACAGATGCCGAAATACATGCAGCCCGCGTATGTCCGGTTTATCGAAGCGCTCCCCATCACGCCCACCAACAAGGTCCAGAAGTACCTGTTGAAGAAAAGCATTCTTGAGGAGAGCGATGCGCTCCGGGGACATTAACCCCCGGAGCGACTGTGGACAGCGGTCCATACCAGCGTGACGCCTCCCGACGCCAGCAGAGCCCCGGCAAACGGCGCCAATGTTGGCGCACCACCGGGAAAACTGGCGAGATAGAGCGCCTTGGAGAGGCCACCGGTCATGATCCAGTCGGGCAGGATTGCACCGATCAGACCAGCCAGCACACCGCCCATCGCCGCGCTCGTCGTTACCCGGGACCACAATCCCATCAGCACTGGAATAATGGCCGTCGCGCACAGCAGATCGGCGATCAGGAACAGCCGCAGAACCGATACCCCCTGCAATGCCACGGCAATTACCGGCACCATCAGGGCCACTGTTACCCAGCGGGCGGAGGTCAGCGTCAACCCCTCCTTCTCGGCCACCGCCAGGGAGGCGATGCCATTCTGCAGGGTGTCCACCGACGAGGCCACCAGCGTGACTGCCAGCACCAGGGCGACTGCTCCCAGCCATTGTGGCGCCTCACTGAGCAGTGCAAAGAACGGGATCGGCGGTGTGCCCAGTTCAAGCCCCGCCATGGCCGCACTGATGCCAAGGCCGCCTACCACCGCGACCACCGCCATGGTGGTTCCCCCGCCGAGGATGGCACCCTTCCAGAGGGATGCGCTGTCCCGCGCCGCCCATACCCGTTGCCAGTAACCCTGGTGGAAAAGGTTGGCAGCGGTCACCGCGAGCACCAGGGTGACGGCCACACTGGCCGCACTCCAGAAGGGAATACTGGGGATCTCGGCAGACTGCGCCGCGGCGGGCAGGTGTTTCCAGTCCACAAACAGGACCGCGGCCAGCAAGGCCATCAGCAGCAACGCCTGCCAGCGGTCGGTGGCGAGGCTGGCCCGTAATCCGCCCCAGGTAGTGTAGATCAGGGTGGTCAGCGCCACGGCAATGATCACGACCTGGCCGTTCAGGTCCGAGAGCAGCCCGGTAATCGCACCAATGGCCGTCAACTCCGCCGCCAGGAAGCAGAGCATATAGAGCACGGAAATCAGCGATACCCAACGGCGCATGCCTTTACCGAACCGCTTTTCCGCGAACTCGCTGATACTGCGCCCCTGGGGCAGTTGCCTGCGGATCAGCGGACCGAGCATGGCGAAGACAACAAACGGTAGTGCCGCGCCCAGGGCATAGCCGGCAAGGGCGACCGGGCCGACAAACGCGCCCACCTCTGGCGGTGCAAACAGGATCCAGGCACCCATGCCGGAGGCCAGGAAAGAGAGGCCGATGGTGGTGGCGCCCTGACTGTTGCGGGCGGTCATATAGTCATCAAGGCCGTCAGCGGTCCTGCGGGCACGCAGCCCCAGCCAGCCAAACAGGCACAGTGCCGCCACAATGGCGGCCAGGTGAGTGATCATCATGTCGCGCTTCCTCCGCCGGTATGATCCGGATCAGGTTCCAGGGTCTGTCGGTGACACTCTCAGTCTCGATCCAAACGGTCGGGACTCCCCTGTCGACTGGGTCATGGGTTTGTGGTGTTTTCAGTGGGTTCGGTTTGTCACAGTTGGGCACTGTAAGGCCATAGCCTGGACACAGGCAAACGAAACCGGTCAGCACCCATTCGGGCCATTATCCATGGCCAGATTTCAAGGGTTCCGGGAAATAGGGGCGTGTCAGTATCTTTAGCGACGGATTGGCCACGTATTGTTCATCAAAGCTGACGGCAAGCCGGGTAAACCGCTGGGCGACTTCGACGCGAATGACGGTCCCCGGCATGTCCCTGAGCATCGTGGCGCGGTTCCAAAGCGTCAGGAGGGCTCTTTCCCCCGGGATCACGTCCGTCAGGTCGCAGAGTAAGGCAATACCGTGGTGGCTGAGGTTTAGGCAATGGCATTCCCCCGGCCGGGGAGAGGACTCAAAGGAAACTTCGGCCTGCAGTCCTACGGGTGATATCCGGAGGGATCGGCGCAGATCGAAATGTTCCTCGACACTGATAAGGTCAGGACGGAGGTAGTCCCGCTGTGGTGGACGCATCGTTCACTTCCCTTTGGATGCCTGAAAACATAATGCGAATCATGTCACATTAATTGACGGTTTCAATGTGCAGATTGGTGTGAATAGTAAAAGAGTGTCAAATGATTGATTGGCTAGGTCGGGGCTATGTAGGCATCTATGGCAGGGCACCTGGTCTTTTAAACCGGTGTCGATATTGATGTGATTTCGGCGGTGATTCGCCTGGTGGTGAGGGTTAGTAGCGCCCGTTGTCCAATGGACAATCGCAGCGTTATGAACGCCTCCAGCAAACTGGGAGCGAAGCGACTTAAACAAAAGGGCCGAAAATCCGAAGAAGGGGCATTTTCCGAAGAGAAAATGGCCCGCCCGTCAGGATTCGAACCTGAGACCTTTGCCTCCGGAGTGCGCCTTCGAAGGTAGGCAGCAACCGGTCTAAATCGGTGAAAAGTCTGAAAGATCAAATGCCTAAAGCAAAAAACACCAGCCTCCAAAACCCCGATATATCAGCATTTTAAGCCAATTAGCGCCGAAGTTTGGCACACCTTTGTCAGGTAACCAATGTCCGGAAACAGGACATTTGATCGGTGCCCTCCAGGCACTCTAAACGGACATTTGGATCCAATTTTGTCGGGTCGGGGAGTGCAGAATTGTCAGGATTTCAGTGTCCGGAAATCGGACACGCTTTAGGGTCCGGAGAAAACTACATCGTTGAATTAAATAAACAATAGCATTCCTGCCATCATGCTACGATCAAATCTATCGAGCACGATTCGCTCGGAGAAATGCCATTTCTGCGTATTCCAGACCAAGGTTGCCACTGATTCCAGACGAAGCCTGCCACCCATT